>JBBPZF010000453.1:0-12182 GCA_038199105.1 Chitinophagales bacterium
AATTGATGTAAAATATAAAGGGCAGGTGATAGGAGTAAGACGCGGTGCCGCTGAAATAAAAACAGATTCATTGCGGGCGATACAAATAATGAAAAGTATAATAGCGAATGCACAAAAACATTCCAATGATTCATCAGACATACAATTGGTACAGCCTAATGACGATAACAGCGCTATAAATGTAACGCCGCAAACTGATGAGTCTATGAATGAAACGGTACCTGAGGAAGATAAAATGGCCAACCATAAAAATGCTCCTTCATCAACAGAAGTGCAAAAAGCACCAGCGGAAATTAGAACAGAAACGCACAGCGCTATTCAGCCAGTGGCACAATCAACATTAAAAAAGAAAGTGCAAGTGCAGACAAAAAAACAAACTATAAAATCATCGGATGGAAAGGACAAACAAGAAGCGCATGAAAAACCAAAAGCAGTGATGCCTGCTCAAAATGACTATTGAGAAAAAAAAATTGAAAACAAAATAAAATACAACCTCTATACATTTTCGCGTAACAAGCGTGAAAGTTATAGGCATTAAACAATAATAATTATGAACAGCGAACAACCCATTATCGTAGGCCTCGACATTGGCACAACAAAAATTGCAGCAATCGCGGGCAGAAAAAATGAATTCGGCAAGCTCGAAATTTTAGGTTTCGGGCGGGCTAACAGCAATGGTGTACAACACGGCATGGTGTTGAACATTGATCAAACTATAAAAGCTATTCAGACCGCTTTGGAAAATTGCTATGCAAGTAATCCCAATCTCCCAATCACTGAAGTGTATGTCGGCATTGCAGGCCACCACATCAAAAGCCTGCAAACCCGCGGTGATATCGTGCGCCAGAATACCGAGGAAGAAATTATGCAAAGCGAAATTGATCAGTTAATAAATGATCAGTATAAAACCTACATACCTGCCGGCGACCAGATAATTGATGTGATTCCGCAGGAATTTACGGTTGATAATTTCCAAAATATCCCTGACCCGATTGGCTACAGTGGTGTAAAAGTTGGCGCAAACTTTCACATAATTACCGGTGATAAAAATGCGATAAGAAATATAAACCGCAGCGTAGAAAAGGCCGGTTTAATTACCAAAGATTTGGTTCTTCAACCACTCGCATCTGCTGCGGCAGTGATGTGCGATCACGACCTGGAGGCAGGTGTTGCGATTGTTGATATCGGCGGCGGCACCACAGACCTTGCAGTTTTTTATGAAGGAATTCTAAAGCACACTGCGGTAATTCCTTTTGGCGGCGAGAATATTACCAATGATATTAAAACCGGCCTCGGTGTTTTAAAAACACAGGCAGAGCAAATGAAAGTTCAGTTTGGCAGTGCTCTTTCCGATGAAGCAAAATCAAATGCATTCATTACCATTCCAGGATTACGCGGTATGGCCCCAAAAGAAATAAGCGTTAAAAATCTCGCAGCAATTATACAAGCCCGCATGAGTGAAATAATGGATTTTGTTTCTTATCATTTAAAACAAGTTGGCCTTGATAACCGTATGCTTAATGGCGGCGTTATCCTCACGGGCGGCGGCTCACAACTTAAGCATCTTATACAACTAACAGAATATGTTACCGGTTTGAATGCACGTATTGGTTATCCAAACGAGCATCTTGCTGCCGGGCATATTGAAGAACTTGCCAAGCCAATGTATTCCACATGTCTTGGTTTAATACTAAAAGGCTATAATGATTATGAAAACAAACGAAAGCAGTTTGAGTTGCAATACCAGAAAATTGGAATACCTGCAGGACTACAACAGCCAGGCATAGACGAAGCAGAAGTTGAGACTGTTGAAGAGCAAAGGCAAGTAACCGTAAAGCCGCGTAAAACTTTAAAAGCTTTTATGGATTCATTCAAAAATGGCTTGATAGAAATGTTTAAAGAAGAGGGAGATTCGGAATTGTAAAGCCCCCTATCCCCGCCCCGGCGGGGAACAAAAATAAAAAGCAATTGAATAAAAAAATAAATACTAATCACGCTAATACTCTTTGTCTCTCTCCTTCGGGGAGGGGTTGGGGTGAGGCTATTAAATCACGCTAATACTCCGTGTCCCTCTCCTCTCGAGGAGAGGGGTTGGGGTGAGGCCTAATTCTAACACATGATACATTTTGATTTGCCTAAAGAACAATCGTCTATTCTTAAAGTAATAGGAATAGGTGGCGGTGGCAGCAACGCTGTCAACCACATGTACAGCCAGAATATTGATGGCGTAAATTTCATTATTTGTAATACAGATGCACAGGCGATCGCCACGAGTATGGTGCCTAACAAGGTGCAGCTTGGCCCGCATCTTACGCAGGGCCTCGGTGCTGGCGCTAATCCGCAGATAGGCCGTGAAGCAACGGAAGAAAGCCTTGAAGAGATAAAACGAATACTCGAGGTGAATACTAAAATGGCTTTCATAACCGCTGGCATGGGCGGTGGTACAGGTACTGGTGGTGCGCCTATTATTGCAAAAATTTGTAAAGATCTTGGCATCCTCACCGTCGGCATTGTAACAACACCCTTTGCTTATGAAGGCAAAAAAAGAATTGCCCAGGCGGAAGAAGGTATAAGCCGCCTAAAAGATCATGTGGATACATTGCTCGTGATAAGCAATGATAAACTTCGTCATCAATTTGGCAACCTTACTATGAAAGCTGCATTCAGTAAGGCAGATAATGTATTGGCAACCGCAGCGAAATGTATCACTGATGTTATAAACAGCACTGGTCAGATCAACGTTGACTTTGCTGATGTATGCACCGTTATGCGCAGTGGTGGCGTGGCAATACTTGGCAGCGCTGAATGTGAAGGCGATAACAGGGCGCAAAATGCAATTGAGCAGGCGCTTAATTCACCTTTGCTGAATGACAATGACATTCGCGGAGCCAAGTGGATTTTAATAAATATTAATTCCGCCGAAGGTGATTTTGAATTTACCATGGATGAAGTAGAGACCATTCAAAATCATTTGCTGAGCCAGGCGGGCGACGATACCGATGTAATATTAGGCTTAGGATATGACAATACTTTGGAGAATAAAATTGGTATTACATTAATTGCAACAGGCTTTGAACATAAAGATCCTTTTGACAGGAAGAAAGAAACACCAAAGGAAGAAAAGAAAGAAAATGAAAAGATAGTAATGGTGCTGAAAGCGGAAGAAGAAAAAAAGAATTACAGCCAACCGGTATTTGTTTTTGAAGATAAAAATGAAGAGCCGGTAAAAGAAGAAATCGCCGAAGAGGAGATTATTCAAGAGCAACAGGGATTTAAAACCCTTAAAGAAGAAGACGTGGTGGCATTTGTTTTTGATGATGAAAAGGAAACTGAAATGGCTCCTAAAATAGTAGAAATACCGCCCGCAGCAGTAGAATTACGAAAAGAAGAAGAGGAAATTACTGTTGATAAATCATCAGAAAGTATTATACATTTCACATTATCTTCGGCACCTGATCCAATTCTTTTTAAAGCTAATCCAGAACAACCTAAGACTGCTGAGGCCCCTGGCCTAACCAAAAGTTCAAATACAAATATTGTAAATAAAGATGCTAGCGCCGCCCCAACGTCAGGCGGTTATTTGGCGAAGCCTTCGCAAATTTATGCCGAGGACAAGCCTAATCCGAAATCCAAATCTGTGGAACCTGCCCCGCTGGTTATTTCAAATCAGGAAGACGAACCTGAAGTTGAAATGCAGTTGGTGGTGAAAGAGTCCCATGAAGTGACGGAGGAAAAGGAAGACCCGAAAGTACACCAGACAATGCCCATCATGATGCCTTCTGTTGAGGAGCCGCCAATGGTGGACGAAACAGAAGATCTTAAGCGCCGGGCTATGGAACGCATTGCTAAGTTGAGAAACCTGTCTTTCAACGTAAATGCTGCGGATCCTAACAATGAGTTTGAGTCGGTTCCAGCTTACCTCCGTCGCAATATGGAATTGCACAATTCCATCGCTGATGTTGAAAGCTTTTACAGCAACTACACTGTTAAGTCCAACGAAAATAATAAGGCGGAGATCAGCACAATCAATACTTTTTTGGAAGGCAAAAAACCTGATTAATATTTATAGATAGTCAACTTCTTGTTGTGTGTACTATTAATGTTCATTATACCCGGAGACGAAAGTTAGCCGGGTTTTTTATTATTGTGAATGTTGTAAATTTAATTAGTTCTATAAAGGAAAACGTGGGGTATTACTATTGCCACGACCTTTAGGTCGTGGATCATTCGAAGTGAAAAGGGCTTTAGCCAAAATCTCATTAGATGTTTTGTTTTACAAGAAGCCGAGGTTTTGGTATGGGTAATTTATGTATTATTATAGATTTGGCTAAAGCCTGATTACCATTTATTAGTCCACGACCTAAAGGTCGTGGCAACCAAAGGCAATAAATTGTTTAGCCATACGAAGCATTATAGAACCATTTAATTAGTCGTTTATCTAAAAAATTTCCATGAAAAGGATTCTCGCATATTATGCAGCAATCCTGCTTCCGATAGTATTTTTGGCGTTATTCATAGACAACCATAATATCTCAAGCGCTCAATTTGTATGGTTGTTTTTAGTATATGCACTTGTATATCGCCCCGCGATTTCCGGCGTACATTTGATTGAACTTCATAAAATTAAACGCTCGGAATTTTTAATGAATTTTATTCCAATGTGGAATTGGAAATATTCTTACTTCCTCTTTTTTGGTAAAAAATAATTTCAGCAATTATTTACTTTTTTACAATAAAAGCAAATCTATCCTTCAGCATTAAAAACTTCTTCTCGAAAAAGTTATAAGAAATAAATGCCAATATCATACAGGCAATAAATGCAACGATAGTTAATACCAAAATTATTAAAGGATTCTGCAAATTCATTCCTGCTTTTCTAAATGCAAGCTCCACAAATATGATGGCAATTACATGAATACAATATAAGCCGTAAGTATAAATTCCCCATTTACTCACACGCCTCAATGATGACATTTTAAAAAAAGAATTATTTGAAAAATTTTGTTCCAGAATTATGAAGCCAAAAATAGAAGCGATCGCTATCCTCTCGAAAATCATCAGTGTGCCTGGGAAAATCTCTTTTCTAAATAAAAATAAAATGACAGCGGCCGCATAAATACAGGCTATCGCTCCCTTGCTTAATGAAGCAATTTTTTGCCTGAACTTTTCATTAAAAATTATATAATAAGCAAGAAGCCCACCAAGCGCCATGTCCCCAATTACCGCTAACGTGTGAAATTGCAATACTCTTTCATCATTGCCATGAAAGCACCTGAAAATAAATGAACCGGCAATAATTACATAGAGCAAATGCCGGTAATATTTCAGAGGAAATAAAGCAAGTAGCAATGGCCAGAATAAATAAAATTGTTCTTCAATGGCAACGGACCAAAGCACCGAAATAATTGCCGGTGCGCCATTCTTTAAAAAATCAAAATTATTAAGGAAGACAAAATAAGTCCATGGATGCGCTACTACAAATAATTCTCCGCCAATAATTTTTTTGAGCAATGGATACAGCACAAGGCCGAATAAAATGCAGACATAAAACAATGGCCATATTCTTAAAATTCTTCTCACATAAAAATTGCCCACGTGTATTTTTCCGGTCAATTTTTTTTCCTGTATTAAAAGGTAAGTGATGAGAAAGCCGCTTAATACGAAGAAAAAGTTCACCCCTATTTCTCCATTTTGAAAAAGAAATTTTACAACACCAGCGCTGGTTCCTGTTAAGGCGTACCTGTCAAACATTAAAACCCAGATGTGAAAAAGATACACAATAAAGAAGCTGAAGAAACGCAGGCCGTCAAGATTTGGAAAAAATATTTTCTCCCTTTTTCCTTTATCAGCAATTTTTTCCATGCAGTTGGTTGTAGTTACAAAATGAAAATAATGAAAAGCTTTTTAATTTTTATTTCTTTGTACCTGGCTTTTCCTGTTATAGCTGATATTTATAAACTTATACCCATGCGAAATACTTTTATTTATTGCCTGCTAATTATTGTTGCTTTTGGTTTTGGTTGCAAGCAAAAAACGACATATAAAGAACCAACTGTAAACATTGAAACAAACTTCGGTGATATAATCGTTGAGCTGTATCCCGCAAAAGCTCCTAAAACAGTTGCTGCATTTCTTTCCTATGTTGATGCTGGCTATTATAAAAACGGCTCTTTTTATCGCGTGTTGAAATCAGAAGATCAGCCATCAAATGCTTTTAAATCTGACTTAATACAGGGAGGGATATGGGAAACAGATTATAAAAGGCAATCAGCTATTCCGGGTATAACGCATGAAACCACACAGCAAACGGGGATACTTCATAAAGACGGAACTATATCACTTGCACGCAATGCACCGGGCAGCGCCAGTTCTGAATTTTTTATCGTCATTGGTGATCAGCCCGCTTACGACTATGGTGGCGATGCAAACCCTGACGGGCAAGGCTTTGCAGCCTTCGGCAGAGTAGTTGATGGAATGAAATATGTAAAACAAATACATGCTCAGCCTGATAATCAAACAAACTTTACGCCGCCGATATTGATAAAAAATATTGTGAGGTTAAAATAGTAATTCATGTCCCTCTCTCCCGATAGCTATCGGGATGGAGATTGGTTGGGGTGAGGACAAAAAAATAGGATAACAAACTGTCATCCTACTAAAATTTTTGTATCAATTTTAAATTTTAAAAAGGTATTTCAAAGGAGGTCTTCTTAGGGGGAAGGCATTGCCTGTCGTTGCAAGCCATATATTCAATACTTCCTGAAATCTTTTTATTTCCGGGAAGCAGTTTTACCAACTGCACAAAATCAACTTTATCCTCGTAAAACTTTTGATTTACATTAAATTCTTTTTCAAATATCACTTTCGGCTTTCCTATTTCTTTTACATTGCCAATTTTTACGGCATTTGCAAAAGCTACAGCAGTCGGTAACGCCCCACCTTCCGGATTGTTTATCGAGTAAATGTGCCATTTAGCATCAACACTCGTTTTTATATGAACTTCATATTGATTATTTCCCTTCTTAACCGTAGAATAAGTAAAGCTTACCGGGTTAAGAATCTGGCCAAAAGATGTTTGAATGAGAATTGCTGATAGTAGAGTAAAAAATATTTTTTTCATGATGTAAAATTACGGAAAGAATATTTCAAGTAGATGCGTCAATGCTTTGCTGGCAATGGTTTTAACGTTAGTTTATGGAAAAAGAGAAGACAATATTTTCCTCCCATCGGTATTGCCAAGGGTTTCGCTGCAAGCCCTTTCAGGATGAGGCATCATCCCAAAAACATTGCGGTCTTTATTACATATTCCTGCGATATTTTCGGTAGAGCCATTGGGTGAGTGGTCGGCATGAATAACGCCCTCATTATTACAATATTTATACAGCACCTGTTTATTTGCTTCCAATTCCTGCAGAATACGCGGCTGAGCAAAATACCTTCCTTCTCCATGCGCTACGGGGATTTTATAGGCAATAGAATTTTCTTCGCCGTCAGTTATGTAAACATTTTTACAAACGAATTGCATGTTTGCATTTCTCAACAACACCCCGGGCAATAGGCCACTCTCACAAAGTATCTGGAATCCGTTACAAACACCAAACACCTTTCCTCCCTCATTTGCAAAGCTGATCACCTGCTGCATCATGGGGCTGAACCTTGCAATGGCGCCACAGCGCAGGTAGTCACCATAGCTAAAGCCGCCGGGCAGTATAATGCAATCTTCCTGCTGAAACATGGAGAGGTCTTTATCCTTGTGCCACAAGGTGATTACTTCTACATACATATCAGTCTCCAGGGCATGTATCATGTCCCTGTCGCAATTAGAACCAGGAAAAACAACTACACCAAATTTCATAGCGATTCATTTTTTGTAAAGGTAATTTACCTGCGTTTACAATTTGAAATATGTAACATAAATTACAAAAGCGGCCATTATCCAATGTAATAAAGCAGCTACCCATTTTTTTTTCATATAAAAAAAAGCAGAAGCAATAAAGGCAGAAAGCGGAACAGTTGCCAACAACCAATATTCAAGGCTATGGCTCTTATTAATGAATGGTACAAATAGAGCAACGGCCAGGTAAAGTGATAACAGGCCCCAGCTTTTTCGTACCTGCACTATCTGCCTTCTCGCATTGAGCTGAACAAAAAAAGCGCCTGTAACAGCAACGGCAAATAGCAGGACGATGCCCACATATTCGGTATTATTTTTTGCAAATAATGGTGAGTTTAATTTTATGCCCGGCACCTGAAAGCTGTATAAAGTGTTTGCTAAAAAAAACCAGGCAAATAAGAAGTACCACGGGGTTAATATGCCCAGGAGCGGTGTTAGCCATTCGGCAATTCTTGGCGGCCTGGTGAGCACCAGCCCAAAAATAATAAGGATGGCAAATGCCAGAGAGGGAAAATAAAAGAATGTGCTTACGCCTATTGCCAGTCCAATATTAAAGAGTGTGGATTTAATGTTTTGATTATTATAGAGTGTACTCATTTTAGCCCAAACCCAAATGATCAGCGTATTTATGATCATTGGTGCGCTGAGGACATTCCATTCAATAAAAAATGAAGTAATCAATAAGTAGCTCATACCGGGCAGATAGTTTGGCTTTTGCAAAAGCTTCCTGTTATTCAGCAACTGGTTAAAACTTATTGCCTGTGTATATAGCAGCAAATACATTATTATAGAATATATAACCGGGAAAGTATCAAAGGTGGGCTTCAGTAAAAGTAGAATCCGGTTATAAAGAAACCCATCTGTTTTTTGAACTACCGGTATTTGCGGAGAAATAAACCACGCAAGTTTTAAAAGCAACCCGTACACAAAAAGCATGAAAGTATTGAATGGATTGTTGGCCCGGAAAATCCCTGTCACGTGTGCGAGTTAATTGAGGGGCAAAAATAAAAAACTTTGAGTTAAGCGGAAGAGATCACATGAAATCTTAATCGCAGAAAACATAAAACTAACCGCAGAGAACAAGAGAAGCAGAGATTTCGCGGCGAAAAATTATATCCCTGGCCAAACTCCATTTACTCACTTCTCGCGGTAAAATTGTATTATAAAAAAAATTAGTAATCAATCTTTGCGAAGCATACATAATTTCTGTAGGTACACGGTACTATTAGCTGGTGAGAGCTTACCTGCTTGGCATATCGCGGCATAAATTCATACCCCCTGTCCAGGCTTCGTAGCGGCGGATACCTTGTTATTTTTCCGTCTGGCGAAACGCTTTGATCATTTATAAGCTGGTTGCGCCTTTCAAGTTCATTAAAGATAAAATGCAATTGACCGCCGGTTACAATGGTATTATACGAAAGATAATTGTCTGTATTATCATCGAACTGCGACTTACGAATAACATTACTCCATACCAGGTTTCCTTTATCATCAAGATTAAGTATGATGATATTGTCATAATAATACCTTACCTGCGAGCTTGAATTAAAATAATTTCGCGGCCGGCCTGAATACCAATAAGATGATGGTGAATACAGGTAATAAGAATTATAAGAATACGGATAGCCGTACAAATAATCATAGCGGTTCCACGGATTACCGCGGGATTGTGTTGAATGATCTTCAGCAGCTAAAATAAACCCGCCATCCTTTTTAAGAATTACATCTCTAATAAAAAAATCATTGAGTGCATACCTGAATGCGCCATCCGTTTTTGCCTCAGCTCTCACAGAATCTTTTAATTCTGCAAAATTTTGAGATATAAAATTATTAGTGTTTTTATCCCACACCGCCGTGTACAAACCTTCTACATTACCGCGCTTTTTACTGTAATAAAGTGAGTTTATCAAATAATGGTTATTCACATTATCTACCTTAAGCTTTATTTCATCAAGATAATTGCCCGCAAAATTCAATTGCTTTGCCTGGAAAATATCTTCCATGGGCGCCTTGGTAAATAAATCCGCCGATTCTAAAAAATCCCGGGAGCTTGATTTTATACCTTTTGTAAAAACAAAATTTCCGTCGTTCGTTACAAAAAAATCACTGAGGGCAGATTTGCGTTCATCAAAATCAGTATTTATCCTGGATTTATGTATCAGCCCGAGGCTGTCATTAAAGAGAAGCGTAGTAAAATTGAAATTATCATTCTTCTTCTGGATCTTATAGATCATGATCTTCGACTTGTCTTCACTGTTGATGGTGCTGTAGATCTTGTTATCAGCAAAAAAACTTATAAAAGTGGTATCAAGTTCCACAGGCTCTTTCAGCACGTTGCCTTCGCCGTCTATTTTAGCAGCCATGCAATAAAGAATGCTTTTTTTCTGATATTGATAAATTAAATAAGCAAAATCAGGATAAGCAACAAAATCTACATTTAAAGTTTTATCAGGAATAAAGTCAAGATTAACCCGTTGCTTAAGCTTCATATTATTATCATAAACGCTTACAGCAAAACGGTTTCTTATATTTTTGTACACCAAAAGGTTGCCGCTAACTTTACCGATTATCTCGAAATCAAGGTTACGCGCATCTTCAGATTCTGGTTCTGTATAAGTAATTGTTTGCGCGAAACTATTTTGTAAAACGAAGGCTAAAAGAAAAAATAAAACAAAGTTCTTCATATATGGTTATTATTAAAATAAATTTATGTGAGATCGCAATTCTGCGGGCTACGAAGGAATGAAAAAAAACCTCATTACATAACTAATTTACGATAAAATATTATGCCTATAGTTTTAATATCCGGTGGTACAGGCCTTATTGGAACAAATTTAACACGACATTTAATAGATAGGGATTACGAGGTAATCATTTTATCACGGGACAAAGAAAGGAGAGCTGGTAATCAAAAAATTTCTTATGCTTATTGGGATGTCGCTAAAGGAGAAATAGATATTGATGCAATAAAAAAAGCCCATCATATTATACATCTTGCAGGTGCGGGAGTAATGGATAAAAGATGGACGGAAGAATTTAAAAAGCAAATAGTTGAAAGCCGAACCAAAAGCAGTAAGCTTATTATAAAAGCGCTGAATGAGAATGCTCATCATGTAAAATCATTTGTATCGGCCTCGGCTATTGGCTGGTATGGTGCCGATGCAAAACCTTTGATACGCAAAGAGGGGTTTGTTGAAACCGATCCTGCCGACAAAGATTCTTTTCTTGGCGAAACCTGCCTGCTATGGGAAGCGAGTGTAGAGCCAGTTAGGGAGTTAGGTATAAGGTTGACCAAACTTCGTACAGGCGTCGTGTTGAGTAATAAAGGAGGTGCTTATAAAGAATTTAAAATGCCATCTAAATTTGGCATTGCCGGTATATTAGGTAATGGTAAACAAATTATAAGTTGGATACATATTGACGATATAAGCCGCATGTATATCGAACTGATGGAAAATGAATACACAGACGGGAACTATAATGGCGTGGCGCCAAATCCTGTTAGTAATAAGGAATTGATGTTACAGATAGCCGAAACTTTAAGAGGGAAATTTTTTATTCCAATTCATGTACCTGAGTTTTTATTAAAACTAATATTGGGCAAGCAAAGTACCGAAATACTCAAAAGCGCTACAGTAAGTGATAAGAAAATAAAAGTGCTCGGGTTTACATTTATGTATCCAACAATTGAAAGTGCTGTAGAAGAATTAGCTAAGAATAAATAGCTTTTCATTTTCTATCACTAAACTTTTAAAGCATCTACCTTAGAAAAACTAAATTCTTCTCCTGGTAAAATCCGGACCCCGGTTCTTTCAATTTCTTTTATGAATGGATTGGTTTCAGAATTATCATCCAGGTTAAAAGGATGCAATTCTATATTCTTAAAAATCCGTCGAAGCGGAGCCACTTTTTCAATGATGGTGAAATAATCAACAATAAACGCGGCACTCCACACGGCTAAATCTATATCACTATATTCGTGGGAATTTCCCGATACATAACTTCTAATACGATAGCTTTTTGAAAAGGAAAGCCGATGTCGGACAATGATTTCAGGTAATCATTTACTTCTGACTCAATATCTTTTTCTTCTAACCATTTGAATTCAGCTTTTTTTTAGACTAATCTTAAGGGAAGTTGCAGCTAATCAGACCTAAATTGAGCGATAGCGAGAGTTTCAGGTTTCTTTGGTGGCGGTTTGTGTACTACAAATTTAATTTGCTTAAAAGGTTTGGGCTTTTGATTTTGCAAGGCATTATGTATTTTTTTGAGGTCTTCTGATGGCTCG
>JBBPZF010000454.1:0-4016 GCA_038199105.1 Chitinophagales bacterium
AATTTTCCCACGTTTACTTTAGTCTGGCTGAAGCCGGACGCATTCGAAATATCAACATTCAAAATTTCATCCACCGTGCTTTTCTTGTAAACGGCAATGTCAAGATTTACCCTATTATTAAAAGTTCTCAACTCCAGGCCGAGTTCAGCTTCCTTTACTTTTAAGGGGCGAAGATTTGGATTAGGGCTTACAGAACCCGAGATAGCACCAAGGGCGGCACCATTAAATTGGTTAGAATTTACCGTGTAATATAAATTGTTAGAATAGGGGTCAGTGTCTCCGCCCACTTCAGCATACGAAGCCCGCAGCTTACCAAAGTTCAACCACGACGGTAGAGTTTTGAGAGCTTGTGTGAAAACAAAGCTCATGCTTGCGGATGGATATAGGTAGTTATTCGATTTGGGATTCAACGTAGAGAACCAATCGTTTCGTGCTGTTACGTTCAAAAACAAATAGTTGAAAAAGGAAAACTCCGCTGAGCCATACAAAGAGTTCACCCGTTTTTCACTGTAATTATAAAAAGGATTCTTCGTTTGCCCGTTACCGATAGTATATAGATCCCTCACATAGAAATTAGTCACTGAAGTGCCGATATTAGTATAAACCTGTTTTAACTGGTTACCGCCGACAGTAACATCTAACCCGAAATTGCCAAAGGACTTATTTCCTCCTATTAAAAAATCCATATTTCTTTCACGGTAAGTTGTTTCATCCTGGTAATAGAAACCATTGAAGCCGAAGGCGGCGGCTCCTATAGAGCGGGTACCGGTCGGCCTGTCATAGTTATATGGGCGTGTAAAATAGTCCTGGCCAATGCGGCCCTGGATGTATAACCAATCCAATAGCTGGTAGCGTAAAGAAACATTACCAAAAATGCGGTCGCGGTGTACATTTTCAAATCGCTTGTATGCTATCCAATATGGATTATTCCGGTTCGTAAAGCGGGAAAGCGGCTGTTCGTTACCGTTATCGTCCATGTATTTATCTTTCAGCCACTGCACATCAATACTGTTAGCCAGGGTATATATTGTGCTGTTCGTATTCAAATCCTGTATGCCTATTTGCGGAGGATTGTGATTGTATTCGTTTGAATAGTTTGCATTTAATTGGGTAGAAAGCTTTGGCGTGAGCTTGTAATTCAAACCGAAATTGAATATTTTTTTATGGTAATCTGAATTAGGCACAATAGCGTCCGCATCTGTATTAGCAAACGACAGGCGGAAATTGCCTTTGTCGCTGCCACCGGTAAGGGCTATAGAATTCGTCCAGCTATATCCCGTGCGATAAAAATCATCTATACGATTCTTGTGAGGCGAATAAGGATGCATCTCCCCGTCGAACTGCGGGGTGGGAGCGTTGTCAAATTTTTCACCAAAGCTCCATATACCGGAGCTTTGTGCTTCCGCGGTAGTGGTGGGGCGTTTACCGAACTCTCCCTGGCCGTATTCATATTGAAAATCTGTATAATCCAGTGCTTTGTCGGCCTGGAAATTTGAATTTAGTTCAATGCCAATACCGGTTCTGCCTTTACCTGTTTTAGTTGTAATAATGATCGCGCCATCCTTTGCACGGAAGCCATAGAGTGCTGCTGCAGCCGCGCCTTTCAGGATAGTGAGCGATTCAATATCGTCCTGGTTGATGCTTTGCAGGCCATCACCCTGGTCAGAAGAACCGCCAGTAGGATTTCCTGTCCCATTGCCGTTAGACCCGCCGGCAGAAATCGCTGTGTTGTTGATTGGTACGCCGTTAACAACAATCAACGGAGAGTTATTCGGTCCAAAAGAAGACTGGCCCCTGATACGGATTTTTGATGAGCTTCCGGGACCGCCTGACGGCGGCGATACATTTAAACCGGCCACCTTTCCCTGCAAACTATTGCCTACATTGGTTGTGCGGGTGGTAGTGATAAGATCGGTGTTTACTGTGGTAGTGGAGTAGCCAAGCCTTTTAGCCTCTTTTCTTATACCTAATGCAGTTACTACTACTTCATTTAACGCCGTGGTTTCTTCTACCAATTTTATATTAATTGTGGTCCGGTTATTTATTGCCTCTTCCTGGATGATATAACCGACAGACGAGAAAACGAGCGTTCCATCTGCAGGTACTGTGATCGTATAGCTGCCTTTGCTGTCAGTTGAGGTGCCGGTGTTTGTTCCTTTGAGTGTAACACTTACCCCCGCGAGTGGCTCTCCTTTTGAATTGGTAACTCTTCCATTTATAATACCTGCAACTATTTCGTTAGAAGTTTTATTGTCTGCGAAAGCTGCCTGGGCGACCGCAGATTTTTTTAACTGCTTTATTAGAATCTCGTTATTAACCTGCAAGTAGGTGAGAGATGTTTGCGCTAAAATAATTTTCAAAATTTCTTCAACGCTTTTTTTATCTGCGGACAGGTTGAGATTGCGGATGTCTTTTACAGATTCATTTCTATACATGAAATGAAAAGGCGTTTTCGCCTCTATTTTTTTGAAAGCCTGTACCAGTGTTTCGTTATTGAGCCCAACTGTAATTTCTACTTTATCAATTGGCTGGCTCTTTAGTGGTACCGCAAAAAGCAATTGTATAGAAGTTGTAATTAGTATAGTGACAGTTACTATTCCAATTCGCATAATAGCCTTAATAGTTTTTTTGTCAGTTAAAGGAATTAGTGTGGTTGCTGATTTGTATGCTTTTTGAAATGCATCAGGAATTAAAAATAGATACATAAATTTGGCTTGTTTTAAGTTATAAAGGGCCCGCAAATGCGGGTAAAAATTTAAAACATGCTTTGTACCGATAGCAGTCGTCACAAAGCAATGGCCTCTGATTTTTTTCAGGGGCTTTTTTATAAAAAAATATTATTCCAGCTTAACCCTATAAAAATTTGATTTTAAAATGCAGATAAGGCCGTTCATGATTTTAGTTTTTTGGTTATGTAGATTAATTATTTGCTATTGATAATTACCAGCCCTTTTTCTTTCTTATAATCATAGGATACATCATTAAAAACACAAATGCTGTTTAGCGCTTTTTCCAAAGTCTCATTTTTTGAGAAGCTTGCGGTAAAACGTTGTGAGCTTGTTGACCGATCACTGATTATTATTTTTACTTTATACCTTTCCTCCAACAGTGCTGCGGCTTCCGAAATGGTGAGATTATCCAACAATAGATCCTGTTCTTTCCAGTCAAGGTATTTTTCGTTTTCAACCGTTTTCATATCGGCACTTATCTTTTTTGTGTCGTAGGTTATTTGCTGGTTAGGAATTATTACTCCAAGCACTTTATGATCATCGGCAACTTTTACTTTTCCGCGTTTAACGGTCACCGTTATATTGACATCGCCCGGCATGGCTTTAATATTGAATGCAGTGCCTATTACTGTCGTTTCCAGTTTGCCGGTGTGTACAATGAAAGGCTTGGAAGCCGTGTGCTTAATATCAAAAAATGCCTGGCCTTCAAGAAACACTTCGCGGCTTTTCATCCCATCAAAAGACGAAGGATAATTGAGTTTGCTTTTTGCGCTTAAGATAACTGTACTGCCATCAGGAAGAAAAATAACCCGGTTTTGTGTTGAATGTACTGGCGTAACCTTGCTTGTAATCGCTGCTTTTTTTGCAGGTTTTTCTGAAATAAAAAAGATACTGCCTATGAACAGCAAAGCTAATACAGCAGCGGCTATGCTTATAAAAAGCGGATGTTGCAGTTTAATAACGAAGCCTTTTCTATTCTCTTTCAATACGCTGTCGTATATTTTATTTTGCAGGGCGCTTTTCAGTTTATTTTTTTCGTCAGTACTTATTGCGTCAAAAACCGGTGGTTCAGCATCAAACAATTGGTAATAGCTTTCCACTAACTTTTGCTCATCGTTGGTCGCGTCTCCGCGAAGGTATTTTTGTAATATTTCTTTGAAAAAAAACTTGTGCATTTTATTAAAGCAATCGGTTCTTACTACTATGACCCTTTAAAACAAAAAAGTCCCACTTACTTTAAAAAAAAATTTTATGCCGTGAAAAGCCAGAAGATTGGTGACAGGGCAA
>JBBPZF010000455.1:0-3642 GCA_038199105.1 Chitinophagales bacterium
CCTTTTTGTGTAAGATAGTTTTCATCCCCACCCTGCATTGAAATATTCGGATTTGTTTTAACCTCATCATTATTTACAACCACGTTTCCCGGCCCCCTGATGGAAATACTCACTTTGGCGGGAAATGTATATCGTTCTTTGAAGAGCTTTGCCTGCTGGTAAGTAACAATTTTACCTTCATTGGATTTCTTTTGTTTTAAAGAACTGACATTGGTTTTTTTTACATTATTCCTTCTTCCAATATGGACCTGCCTGTCCTGGTAGCGTATTGCGAAACCATTAGCACCCATTGTTGAAAAGCTTTCTGCAAGGCTTTGGTTCATAGCTGCTATGGCCGTTATAATACCTATCAGCGCCATGATACCAAATGCAATGATTGCAACAGTGATGCCTGTACGCAGTTTATTACTTTTTACAGTACGAAAGGCAAGCGAAAGTGAATCAGCAAATTGCATTTGAATGAAGATTTACACGTAAAAAAGTGTGAAGTGAATAGGTGAAGTTACTATATCAAGAGAAATTACAGATGACCAACTGAATAGCGTCAAATTTTTTTCGTTTTACTTACAATAAATTCAACAGGAGCGCAAAGTAAAATGCTAACAATGATATCTTTCCGAACCCTCCTTTGGAAAGCAGGAACGCTGAATTTTTATTTATTTACCACAAAGGCGCCGAGGGCACAAAGTAAAATACTAACAATGAGATTTTACAGAACCCTCCTCTGTCTAAAGGACTCCTGAGGAGGAGGGCAGGGAGGCTAATAATATATCCAGTCTATTACCAGGCCGGGTAGCACGCCGAAAAGGACGATGATTGCAGCAGTTATGATAAGCAAAAATTTGAATCCTTTAGTAACATTTATCTGGTTATTTACTCCCTCTGCCGGCTCTTTAAAATACATTGCCTGTATTACTTTAAAATAATAATAAGCACTTATAGCAGCGCATATAACTGCAAGAATTACCAGCCAAACATGGTGACCATTTTTCAGGGCTGCAAGTAGCATATAAAATTTTGCGGTGAAGCCAGCAGTTAATGGAATACCGGTAAGAGACAAAAGAAATATAGTTGCTGTTAACGCCATCACAGGCTGCTGTTTGCCGAGACCGTTAAAACCTTCGATGGTATAATCAGTCATCTTTATAAGCACAGCGAAAAGGCCGATTGTTGCAAGGCTATAAGCCGCTGTATATAATAGTAAACCTTCTTTCGCGGTATCGTTAAGAGCAAAAAGCGCAAACATCATAAATCCAGCCTGGGCAATACTCGAGTAAGCAAGCATCCGCTTTACGCTTTGTTGAAATACAGCAGTCAAATTTCCTATAAGCAAAGTAGAGGCGGTGATTATCACGACCAATGTTTGCCATTGTTGCTGCATATTTCCAAATGAATATTGAAATAAACGAACGAACGCTATGAAGCCAGCACTCTTTACAATGGTCGCCATAAAAGAAGTGAATACAGTCGGTGCTCCATCATATACATCCGGTGTCCAGAAATGAAATGGCGCCGCAGATACTTTGAAAGACATGGCTACCATAAGCAACACGAGGCCAGCTCCTATCATCACAGGAAGTTTACCTATCCCTAATTCTATTGCATCAATATTAAAAGAGCCTAATGAATTTCCCCCGTAAATAAATACAATTCCCATGAGCATTATACCAGTAGAAAATGCGCCCATCAGGAAATATTTCAGGGATGCTTCGTTGCTTTTTAAATTGCGTTTATCGCTACCCGTTAGTATGTATAATGGAATTGACATTATTTCAATTCCAAGAAAAAGCAGGAGCAAAGTATTGAAGGAAGATGAGATGGCAACACCGCAAAGCACGAAAAATATCAAAGCAAAATATTCAGAAATATTGTTACCGAATTTTTCAACATCCCTCCCATTAAACAGAAAAAACAACAAGGTGCAGGCAAAAGCAATCGTATTAAACTGGAGACTGAAATTATCGAACTTCAGCATGTGGTGAACATCAATATTAAAAAAAGGATGTCCAAAAAATTCAAGAACATTTGCAAGCAAAACAATGACGATTCCTGCAATAGCCCAGTATTTTGGCGTAGTAGTCTTTTTAAAGAATACACCGCCAAACATCATAACAACTCCCCAGAGTGCAGTTAATATAATTGCGTTCATAATTTTTTATTCCGTTTCCTTTTGCTTTTACTTCTATTAATCTTCTACTATTTTACTCGCTGTAATATATCAGTAACCGTGTCATGTGTTAAATGAAAAACCGGCTCAGGATATATGCCAAGCGCTAAAATAGTAACGACAAGTAATGAGAGAACAACCTTTTGCCTCACATCAATTGGCCTTGCATTTTCAGTTAATGCATTTGATGGCCCGAAAAAAACCTTTTGCATCATATTAAGCATATATACTGCCGCAAGTATAATCCCGATACATGCAAATGCTGCAAACCATTTATTATATTGGAACAACCCGTTGAACATTAAAAATTCGCTGGCAAATGCGTTAGTAAGTGGTAGTGCAATATTTGCCAAAACAATCACCAGGAAAAATATAGCAAGCGCCGGCGATTTTGCTGCAAGGCCGCCCAGTTCTGAAATTTTGCGTACGCCTGTTTTTTTATCAATGATATCTACCACTATCCAAAGAGCAATAATATTAATTCCATGGTTGAACATTTCCAGCATTACGCCCTGTAAGGCCGAATTATTAATAGAAAAAATTGCTGCACCCATTAGTCCGATGTGTGCGATGGAAGACCACGCCACCAAGCGTTTCAAATCGTTTTGAACCATGGCTATACAACTCGCATAAACAATACCGATAACGGAAAGAATGATAGCAACGTTACCAAACTTATGAACAGCTAAAGGGAAAAGAGGCAGTAGCCATCTTATCATTGCAAATATTCCCATCTTCACCATTATACCGCTCATAACCATCACCGTTGGATAAGGTGACTGCTCGTACGTTTCAGGTTGCCATGTGTGAAAAGGAAAGATTGGCATCTTAATAGCAAAGGCAACAAAAAACAAACAAAATAATCCTGCTTGCCTGTTAGGTGAAAGAACAGTATTATAAAATGCTTTTAAAGAAAACGAATGCTCTGCCGCGGCACTCACAGCCGGAGTGTGCAAGTACATATATATAATACCAACGAGCATCAGCAGGGAGCCGACAAAAGTATAAATGAAGAATTTGAATGTTGCTTGTATCCGCCTTTCTCCGCCCCACCTGCTGCAAAGAAAATATACAGGTATAAGTGCAAGTTCCCAGAAAAAATAAAACACCAACATGTCCATGGCAACGAATACACCCATAAGGCCGGCCTGCGATAATAACATCAGACCATAGAACGAATTGGAATTTTTAAATTCACTTTTGAAAGTTGCCGCAAAAATAATTGGGAAAGAAAATGCTGTTAAAAATGTCAATAGAAAGCCCATGCCATCAAGGCCTACAGAAAAACTAGAACCTAAGTACGGTAGCCATATATAGCTTACATTATTGTAAAGAAAATAGTCCGGGTGATTTGCGTAGTCACTGTACCACAAACTTAATATTGATACTATTAGTGTGGCTATTGAAGAAAGTAATGCAAAGGTTTTGACAGAAGATTCTTTCCTGATAAAAAAAGAAATAATTCCGGTGACCAA
>JBBPZF010000456.1:0-2139 GCA_038199105.1 Chitinophagales bacterium
CTAAACTGTGTATGGAGTATGAAGAGCCACAAATAATAATGGGTGAGCAATTATTGATTGCATCTAAAAAACCTTTTATGCGAAAGCTTGAAATAAACCATCAATATGGTTTGTGAAAAAAAAGATTATTTAGTAGAAATAAAAAGGGATCAGCTAATTATTAATTAACTGATCCCTTTTAAATATTTTAATAGTTACTGTCCAACGTTCGATGCTGCATAAACTGCTGCACCAATAGTAAGTATTGCTAAAAGGCCTCGCCAAGCCCACCTCACTCTGTTTCTCTTGGTATCGTCATCTGCAGCAGGAAGAACATAAGCTAATATAACCCCAATTACTGTAAGCCCTAATAAGAAGCCACCAATATGAAAACCAGTTGAATGATCTCCCTGGTCAAGGAATTTATTAAGTTTTTTATTCTCAATAGTTCCGTCGGCATTGATGCTGTTTCTTAATTTTTTCTGGGCAATTTTAAAACCCATCTTATCAAGAAAATTAAGATGTCTTCCGGAAATATTTTCAAATTGTTTTACCTCTATCCTTGAAAGGCCCAATAAGGATATTTGCTTCCCCGTAGTACCAATAGCAATATAAACTTCGGAGGCCTTTTTTGGTAAAGAAGAAATTGAAGAGAAAGAAAAGGAGGTTGAGTAAATGGCAATAGCCATCACTATAAAAAATAATTTTTTCATAATTAGTCAGTTTAATTTTTGAGTAAAATAGATAAACCTTTTATGACAACAAATTATTTCCATCGGAATATTTATAAATATTTAAAATTTTTTTATGAGAAAAATATTAGAATTTATATCCAAAACCAATACCGGCAAAATAAGGGATAAAAAAACCCTTACCAAAAACGGGTGTTATTTCAGCCTTAAAAAAGAAGCCACCATTTTCAGGTGCAAGCCTATAACCAAGTGTAAGATTGCCAAAACTTGAATTAAAATTTTCAGATCCAAAATCATTATTTGAACTTGCGTGTATGTAGGTAAAACCAGCGCCTACTTCAAAATAATTTTTTCCATCTTTACCTAATAAATAATTTAAGCCGACCGGAATTGTAAGAATACCTGCATGTCCGCCAGCACCATCGCCAATAGAAAATCCACCGACTCCAACCCGGAAACCTAACCCATCCTCCTGTTTTTTAAATCGCATATCAAAATTTGCAGAAGCAATGCCAGGCCCTCCAATCTCCGCGTAAGCAGCTTTCGCAGCTGTTTGGGCATAAGTAAGATTTAAAGAAGTAGTCAGGCAAATAAATAAGAAATAAAATCTTTTCATAATCAGTCAGTTTAATTTTGGAGTAAAATAGATAAACCTTTTATGAAAACAAATTATTCCTAACGGAATATTTATAAATATTTTTATTGCTACTACTTAAAATTAATTCCCGCTTTCAGCAATAAAAAAAAGAGATGCCCCCCAGCATCCCTTCTTCAATCGAAACAGACTTTATATATTTTATTTAATGCTTTTATATTTTTTTACTGATATCTTTTATAAAAATTTGTAATCATTTTACAAATCTTATTCCATTACATTTTTAGCCGAGAATGACAAGAAAAATGTGGAAATCTCTAAGTCGTTGTAGCATTATTTACCTAAATGAGAAAAAATTAGGACATATTTTTTTTAGTGGATATTAATTTAGCAGAGTCCTGCCTGGTAGCAAAGAGCTGGCAATATAAATTAGCATTGCCTGAAACTTTTCAATTTTTCCGCAGCTTCGGTTAAGGTCTTTTCATTTTTAGCAAAACAAAATCTAAGTACTTTATTATCGTTCCCAAATTTGTAAAAGGCGGACACAGGAATAGCCACCACGCCAGCTTCTTTTGTAAGTCTTATAGCAAAATCTTTTTCGCTTTCATCGCTTAGGTTTTTATAACTATATAACTGGAAATAACTTCCGTATGATGGCAAAGGATTAAGACCTGTTCCTTTCATTTGCTGCATGAAAAAATCACGCTTCTCCTGCAAAAATTTACCAAGGTCGAGGTATTGATTTTTTTGCTGTAAAAAAGTTGCAAGAGCGTTTTGGATGGGAGCATTGCAGGAAAAACAGTTGAACTGGTGTACTTTTCTAAATTCACCCATGAACTTGGCGGGTGACACGCAATAACCCAATTTCCATCC
>JBBPZF010000457.1:0-3054 GCA_038199105.1 Chitinophagales bacterium
AAGCACCTTGTCTTTTGAACAAAGCACCTTCGGGCGGTTTGTACACTCCCCCTGCGGGCGTGTACGGCAGGCCGTCTGCCATCATTTATACAATTGCGAAACAAGAATTTTCTTTCTTGCTTCTCGTGACACACTCAAGCCGAAACTGAAGTTGAATAACGAACAAATGCTTATAGTCGCCTGGCTATTCGTAGAAACACTAAGTTAAAAGTAACTGCGGTACTTAGTTTGCAATTAAGTATCGAAGCAAAACCGAACACCCACCGTATCAAAAACGAACACTCCCCTACCAACCAACAATTATAAACTCCTAAGAATCAAAACATAAGTTCGCGGCAATATTTTGGAATACAAGGAATTGGTTTAGGCAAACTGTTTCCGGCCATCATTTTTAAATCCACTAAACTGATTCGTATGTTTAAAAATTATCTAAAAACTGCATGGCGAAATATAACCAGAACTATCGGTTACTGCACATTAAATATCACTGGCCTTGCAATAGGAATGGCTGTTGCATTGCTAATTGGTCTTTGGGTGTATGATCAATACTCGTATGATAAGTTTCTTCCGGAATATCAATCTGTGTATCGGGTGCAGCGCAACTTTCATAGTAATGGCGATACACTTACTTTCCCAACAACATCATTAAAACTGGCTGATGCATTGCGCACACAAATTCCGGAAATAGAATATGTGGCCGAAAGTGATTGGACAGGCAATCATGGATTAAATGTTGGTGATAAAAAATTTTACATGGGCGGTGCAATTGCAGGTACGGATTTTTTTAAAATATTTCAACATCAATTTATAAAGGGAAACGCAAACTCCGCCTTTAAAGACCCTTATTCAATTGTGCTTACGCAATTCTTTGCAAAATCGCTTTTTGGAAATGAAGAAGCCATGAACAAAACTGTGCGCTTTGATAATGCGCATGATCTTAAGGTAACCGGCATCATAAAAGATATACCCCGTAATACAACTTTCAGGTTCAATTATGTTGTTCCGTCATCTTATGTGTATGCGGTTAATCCTGACGTAAAAGCCGATGGACTACGTAGTTTCGGCAATAATAATCTTCAAATATTTGTAAAGCTAAAACCCGGAATTTCTTATGCGCAGGTTGCCCCAAAACTCAGAAATATAGAGCATACTGAAAAAGGTAGCATCAATGCAATGAGTTCTTACGTTACGCTGCAACCCATAGAGCGCTGGCATTTGTATTCAAACTATGTAAATGGAAAAGACACTGCAGGCTTCCTTGATTATGTAAAAATGTTTTCCATCATTGGCTTATTGGTGTTGATAATTGCCTGTATCAATTTTATAAATCTCACTACCGCACGTTCAGAAAAAAGGGCAAAAGAAGTTGGCGTAAGAAAAGCGATCGGCTCGCAAAGAAAAGATATTGTGATACAATTTTTGACGGAAGCATTTTTGCTTACCACTATTGCTTTTGTTTTTGCAGTGTTATTTGCATGGATGTCATTGCCTGCATTCAATACATTAACCGAAAGCCAAATCACAATTCCGTTTGAAAATATATATTTCTGGTTATCAATGATTGGCTGCTTATTGGTAACAGCTTTACTTGCCGGAAGCAGGCCTGCGTTTTACCTTTCTTCTTTTAATCCTGTAAAAGTTTTAAAAGGCTCCATACAAGCAGGTAAATCTTCTTTGTCAAGAAAAGTATTAGTAGTTATACAATTCAGTTGTTCCATTGCTTTAATCATAAGCACGGTTATTATTTACCAGCAAATTCAATATGCTAAAAGCCGTCCGACCGGTTATAGTTTGAACAGGCTTTTAGCAACGAATATGAACGACGACTTGCATAAAAATTTCACAGCATTAAAAAATGAATTACTTACAAAGGGAATTGTTTCATCCATAACAACTGCAAGCAGCCCTGCCACTAATGTTTGGTGGCATTCGGATGTTGATGAATGGGCTGGCAAAAACCCTGGTGAAAACATAGAAATGGGAACCATATTCGTGTCGGAAGATTATTTTAAAACAGTTGGCATGCGCATGAATGATGGAAGAGATTTTTCCAATGCTTATGATAGTACAAGTGTAATATTTAATGAAGCAGCTATAAAAGGTATGCGAATAAAAAATCCTGTTGGGCAAAAGATAAACTGGCAGGGCAAAGATTTTACGATTGCGGGTGTTGTGAAGGATGCATTAATGATATCGCCTTTTAAAGCTGCGGACCCGACTATGTTTTTTTGTTCTCCTGATCCACAGGGTAACCTGATATACAGGTTATCCCCGAATAAAAAAACGCAGGATGCCATTGCAAAACTTACTGCCACCTTTAATAAATACGCTCCTGCTTATCCGTACGATTATTCTTTTTCAGATGCAGACTATGCTTCGAAATTTAATCTTGAAATGTTGATCGGAAAATTAGCTGGCATATTCGCAGCACTGGCCATTTTTATTTCCTGTCTTGGTTTGTTTGGGCTTGCTGCATACGTTGCGGAACGACGTACAAAAGAAATTGGTATAAGAAAAGTATTAGGCGCATCTGTGCAACAGGTGTGGCTGTTGCTATCAAAAGATTTTATTGTATTGGTTTTGATTAGCTGTTTAATTGCTGCCCCTATTTCATATTACTTTTTGCATAACTGGTTATTAAATTATGATTATCGCATCACCATTGGCGCAGGTGTTTTTGTTGCAGGCGGATTGATGGCATTGCTTATAACTATCATTACAATAAGTTTCCAGGCAATAAAAGCAGCGATAGCAAACCCAGTCAAGAGTTTGAGAACGGAATAAAAAAGTCATATCAAAAATTATTTATGAAATCAGTTGCGTTTAAAATCGGGATTCCACGAAACGGATGTAGAGCAAGTAAATCCTTGTCTCCCGAAATAATGCACGAGGCGTTTGAGGAAACAGCTAACTCAAGAAATTTATTGTCTTTGGGATCACTGCATTCAGTTATAATTTCAACAGGTGAGAAAATAAAAAGTTTTGTTCCTATTAAATTAATGATAGTCAATCTTTCTTCATTGGAATTAAAATACTTATCAAATTTTCGGCGAA
>JBBPZF010000458.1:0-2442 GCA_038199105.1 Chitinophagales bacterium
GTGACGAAGAAGAAATTTTGCTTGTAAATAAAATTATTATTATTGTTGATAGATACGTACCATATACATATCCGTGGTTTAGTGCAGGGCGTAGGTTTCAGGCCTT
Organism: Chitinophagales bacterium; assembly: GCA_038199105.1. Classification (GTDB taxonomy): domain Bacteria; phylum Bacteroidota; class Bacteroidia; order Chitinophagales; family Chitinophagaceae; genus Ginsengibacter. Next base: position 107 of record JBBPZF010000458.1, read on the forward strand.
TTATATATAACCTTGCAAAAGATTTCAACTTAAGCGGATGGGTAAATAATACAACAAACGGTGTGCATCTGCAGTTCAATGCGGATGAAGTTATTGCAGAAAAATTCTATAATCTTATTATTTCCGGTGCTCCGCCTCTATCAAGAGTTACAGGCCATTCCAATAAAAAAGTAAAGTGCGAAAGCTATGATTCTTTTGAAATAGTCGGGAGCGAGAATCATGAACAACAACAATTGATGCTTGCGCCGGATTTTGCAATTTGTGCTAATTGCAGCGCTGAATTGCATGATCCCAACAACGGTCGGTATAGATACCCATTTATAACATGCACTCAATGCGGCCCAAGACTTTCTATCATAAAAAAATTGCCTTACGACCGGCCAAATACTTCAATGGATTCGTTTGCAATGTGCCAAGTATGTAAGGACGAATATAATAATCCGCAAAACAGGCGGCATTATTCGCAAACCAATTCATGCCCGGCTTGTGCAATTAGTATGGAAATGTTTGATGCCACAGGAAAAAAGTTAACCGGCGACAATGGAACAATAATAAATGAAGTAATAAAAGAGTTGGGTGCCGGAAAAATAATCGCCGTGAAAGGAATTGGGGGCTATTTATTATTGACAGATGCCGGCAATAAAAAGTCAATTAGAATTTTAAGAGAAAGAAAACGTCGCCCGTCTAAACCTTTTGCATTGATGTTTCCGAACATTGAGTTAATAAAAGAAATGGCTGACCTGGAGAATTGTGAGGAGGAAGCTTTAAATGATGTGGCCGCACCGATAGTTTTGATAAAATTTAAAGCGGTAACTGAAAAGTATTTATGTACCGATGAAATTGCACCTGGTCTTTCATGGCTCGGTGTTATGCTTCCTTACACACCTTTATTTCAGTTGGTCTTACAAAAATTTGGCAAGCCTTTAATCGCAACGAGTGCTAACGTTAGTGATGCGTCAATTATTTACTCTGATGAAGACGCGTTGAGGTTACTTCCTGCAATTGCAGATTTTACTGTTACCAACAACCGTGAAATTATAGTTCCACAGGATGATTCGGTGGTACAATTTACAGGCCTTTCAAAACAAAGAATTATTATTCGCCGCTCAAGGGGAATGTCGCCTTCTTTTTTTAATTATGATTGCAACAGCAATGGAACAATTTTAGCAACCGGAGCTTTATTAAAGAGCAGTTTTACTTTCGTAAATAACGGCAACACTTTTATCAGCCAGTATTTAGGAAACGCCGAAGGCTATGAAGCACAGCAAGTTTATTCCAAAACTGTGTATCACTTTTTCGATTTATTTAAAAGCAGGCCAGACGTGGTTCTTACTGATAAGCATCCGTTATATTTCTCTAATTCATTTGCAAAAAATTTAGCGGTAGATTTAAAAATTAACGTAAGAGAAATACAACATCATAAGGCACACTTTGCAGCCGTGCTTGCAGAAAATAAATTGATTGAAGGTAAAACTCATCAACATTTTAACGTGTCACCACAAGAGCCAATACTCGGTGTAATATGGGACGGAACAGGCCTTGGAGATGACGGAAATGTTTGGGGCGGAGAATTTTTTAGCTACGAAAATAATGACATGATTCGGTGTGGCCATTTCGACTATTTCCCTTTTATATTGGGAGATAAGATGGCCCGTGAACCGCGTATATCTGCATTGTCAATTTGTTCAGGCGCAGGAATACAAGATGATTTTCTGAAAAATAAATTCACAGAAACTGAATTGAATTTATATAACAAAATGCTGAAGGACAATTCTGCTGCTCCGGGCCGCAGGCTTTTGTGTTCTTCCCTTGGAAGGATTTTTGATGCGGTTGCTTCGCTGTTAGGGATTTGTGATAAACAAAGTTACGAAGGTGAAGCAGCCATGTTATTGCAGGAACAGGCTCAATCGTATTTTGATGAAAATGGTTTGGATATAAAAGAAAGCTATTTTAAAGAGGATATGCGTTACCGTTATATTCCGACCGCTTCAATGATCCGGGAAATCACAGGTGACATCCGGCAAAAAAAATCAATACAATTTATAGCTGCTAAATTTCATTATTCGTTAGTGCAGCTTGTTGATATTGTTGCAAAGAATATGAAGTCAAATAAAATTGCATTTAGTGGTGGCGTATTTTTAAACAGCTTGCTGGTTGATTTATTGCAATATCATTTATCAAATAAATACGAACTCTTTTTTCATATTGAGCTATCGCCTAATGATGAGAGTATATCGTTTGGGCAAATGGTTTACTATGATAATAAAATGGATGAGGTGAATATAAATAATGAGAAAAAAAATATCGTGGAGAAGATTGTTGAAAAGGAAATGATA
>JBBPZF010000459.1:0-2092 GCA_038199105.1 Chitinophagales bacterium
ACCACGCCGGGTTTGTATGATTAAGGTTGGCAATGTTTTTCAAATAGTTTTCTTTGTTGATTAACCTCAAGTATTCATTTTGATACTTTTGATCATGCGTGATGCCATAAGCAAACTTTAAAAATGCGAGAAGTTCAAATGAGTTTATACTTTTTTCCGAAGCCCATTCAGGGTCGCCGTTGATTTGAGCAGGAGACCAAACACCCCAGCGGGTATGCCTGCCATCTATATCGACAAAATTGTAATTGTTGGCAATAAGATAATCCATGATTTTTCGAACATGATTTCGAATCAACTCTTTTTCGTTATCGTCAGCAACTAATTCGTAAAAGAAATAATAACCCATCATGTGACCACACATTTCATCGCTGCTGGTATCGCCCTTCCAGAGCCATTTTCCATCAGCAGATTTATGCCAGCGTACCTCTACAGGTTTTGCTCTTGGGTCTTCAACCAGTTCATCTGCTAATTGCCTATTTGTATAACTTCTGTTGCCATCATGTACGGAAGTCCAATCAGCCGGCACTATCGTTCGGGCAAAAAATCCTTCAGTCGATGTTACGTCCTGCAACAATTTCAAAAACTGGAATGCCTTATTCGCCTTGATGTGGGCATCCTCATCTTTTGTAACCGCATAACGAAAGCTCTCCATAGCAAGATAATTGGAGGTATACTCGCCGTCGTTGTCATCATCTTCAGGTCTCCATGTTGAAGTGTCTCCTGCAATCTTAAGATTACACTGACCCGCAATCCACGGGTCACGAATATGTCTTTTCATAAGCACATCATAAAAGAAGCCGGCTTTATTTGTCAAGTCCATTTTTTGTTTTTTGATTGCGCTTACGCCTCCCCGGGTTGCAATCCATGCGTTGCCTTCGGTATCAAAACTTATATCGTGTACGTCGTCATTCACAAGCCAGCGGCGACTAAAGCGAAGTGAATGGGTTCCATCAGTTTCATATCTTACAACACCTTTTTGGGTGCCTACCCACATACTGCTATCAGGGGCTATTGCTATGCAAGTTGCATACACGGTAGGTAAACCATTTTGCGGTGTCAAAGCCTTGATCATCTTTTCACCTTGCCGTATGCTTACTCCACCAAGACCAACTGCCCAAAGCTGTCCATCGCCATTCAACGAAACATCTTCAACATAGGCGCTTATTAATTGTGCGGTATTGTTGTAAAGAATTGTATTCTTTTGTGAGCAATGATAAAGACCCACTTTAGTTGCGATCCACAATCCACCATTTCCATCTGTGATTGCATTCTGCACTGATCGGGCTATAGAATAATTTTTCTTTTGAAAATGATTATCACCATAAAGCCACACTCCTTTGGGCCCCAGGGCATAGATGCCTTCTTTTGATTTGCATAAAACTGATATAGGAGCATCAACGCCATCTATTTTACGAAGCTTGCTATTCTTGTATTGATACACTCCATTCCATGTTGCGAGCCAAACCCCTGTTTGGTTATCGGCAAGAACCGCATAGGCAGGCCCGCGGTCGTTTTCATCAATTAAAGGAGACCATGTCCTGCCATCTTTATATTTTTTAAAAATAACGGCTGCAGTATCGATCCATATGTTTGAAAACTGATCAACGGCAATGCTGCGGACATCATTCTGCTCCGCACTTTCAAGAATGAACGGTTGATGATATTCCTGCCAAAAAAAGCTATTTGGAATAGTATTGCCATAGCCTGGTGAATAATGTGCTAACGGCTGCCCATATGCGAAAATAAAAAGCGTATGAAAAAAGGAAATTAAAAATAGTTGCTTCATTACATTTAATTCAAATCTTACCTGTCATTCTCCATTGCTTTTATCCAACACTTTCAGGTACCTGGCCATCCAATAGGGCAACAGATATTCCGAACCTGATAATTCTGACATGCCATCAGATCCTCCATCAAGCTCAAAAGGATTCGCATTGTAGCGATGAATTGGTTGTTCTGCAGGTGTTAATAATTGCGTTGTGAACTGTTCACGAAAATTCGGCTTAAGGAAAACCAGGTCTTTTCGCTGCGAATTTTTTATTGTCCACCGGATCATATCCATTGGAAATTCCCGGAGGTACCAACGTGTAGA
>JBBPZF010000460.1:0-9487 GCA_038199105.1 Chitinophagales bacterium
AATGAAGTAAAATCTTTACTTGAGTATGGAAAAGGAATTATAAAAATAATTACACTGGCCCCTGAAGTGTGCAGTGATGAAGTAATTGATCTTATAAAAAGTTATGGCATTATTATTTCAGCAGGGCATAGCAACGCAACTTATAAAGAAGCCATGCAGGCATTTGATAACGGAATTAATGTGGCAACACATTTATTCAATGCGATGACGCCGCTTCACCACCGCGAACCTGGTTTTGCTGCGGCCATCATGATGCATCCTTCTGTAATGGTAAGCATAGTTCCTGATGGGTTGCACGTAGATTTCACCATGATAAAACTGGCAAAAAAATTAATGGGTGAAAGGCTTTTTATAATAACGGATGCCGTGACAGACACAACCGAAGGGCCTTACCAACATACATTGAATGTTGACAAATATGAGACAAATGGAATTCTTAGTGGCTCCGCTTTAACTATAGCAAAGGGGGTAAAAAACTGTGTTGAAAAATGCGATATACCGCTTGAAGAAGCGTTAAGAATGGCGAGCCTTTATCCTGCAAAAGTTTTGGGCATTGATGCTACGGTCGGAAAGGTTGAGAAAGGGTTTAAGGATAATTTTGTATTATTAAATAAGAATCTTGAAGTTACAAATTGTACGCCTTAAGCTTAGAACAATAATGAGCGCCGGCTTAGCTCTTACCGTTGCATCTTCTTTTCTTCTTCGCTTCGCGTGAAAATATTCTGTGGTTGTTGAGTGCTTATCAGTTCCTTTACTTTTTCCATTTTCGAGTCCACCTGGTTCCTGATATCTTTTACGTTGGGGCCAACATACACTTCAGGAATTACGCCGGTTCCCTTTTCCGCGATATGATGATATTGAACAAGCCTGAAAAAAGGCAACCTTACATGCAATTTTGTTTCTGGCAAAATAATATCCGGTATCATTATACCAGAATTGCCATACCAGCCGCCACCCGTTTCTTCGCCAACCAATGTAACATTTTGCTGTCCTTTTATGGCATTACAAAAAAGTGTTGATGCCGAAAAGGTTAGCCCATTGGTAAGCACATATACATTCCCATCGAAATGATTTCTTCGTTTAGGCTTGAACGTATGATGCTCCCAATATCCAAAATGGTAATGCCCGTCCTTTTCCTTATGGGTTAAAAACAATAACCCGAGATTATTAAAAAAGCCCGAAGTGATGTGGCGCGTGAATGGGCCGAAACCTTGGCTGACAGCAAAGGCTGTGTCTGCCACTTTAAAGGAAGTTTGACGCAGGTATTTTGTAAGCAATACATAATTGTCTATGTCGCCGCCGCCGTTCGCTCTTATATCCACCACAAGATTATTTACCTTGTCTTTATTTAATTTTTTAAAAGAGCTTTTAAAAAAATGATGTAAGCTTGATTTGGAAAAACTATTTACGGTCATGATTGCCATAGTATCGTCCACTTGCAGCGAACGAATGTTTGCAAGTTTCTCGTGCCTAGTCAGCTTCTTTTCTTTTATGCCCGGTACATGTTTTTTTAATTTCTCAAGGCTATCTGTAGGTGGTGCAAAATAAGGAAGCATGATATTTTGTTTTTCACCCAGGCTATCAATATAGCCGACATTGTAAATTGTATACAGGCCAAAAATATTGCGATGGAAATAAGGGAAACTTCCACTCAGCCTTATATAATTCACATTGTTGGAATAGCCGTCTTCTACCATATAATCAAACATAACCCCGGTAAGATCGCTCGCTGTTAATCCATTTATTGATGTAATGATGGTACCCCTTTTGATTACAGAATCTTTTTGATTGAGGTTGTTTAGCACCACCATGGTATCGCGCCATATTTTTAAATAAAGAGGAAAAGAAGGGATGCGCTTATTCTTTATAAATTTATTCCAGGCTTTACTCATGCTAAAGCTTGTGTGGCCGCAGTGAATAGTGGCCGTAAGAGGAGCGAGTATTTTCCAGCCAAATTGAAGCTCAGTCATTGAATCAGCAATAGCCTTATAGCCTTCATCAAAATAATAATCCATGCTATCTTTTGGCGTGTACCAGTAGAGAGAAGGATGTTTTTTTTCTAAAACATTTCTTAAGAAAGAATAATCCTTTTGTAATGTTTGTTTTGAATATTTTTTATTAGGATTATAGTTTTTAGAAACTGAGCAGGAAAAAAATAATGGTAAAATAAACGGGAGTAAGAGGCGCCTCATGGTTAGCAAAAATCTATATAAAAAACTTAAACGAGACGTAAAATTTTAAATAATGCGACGCTTCTAAAAAAATATTTTACTCAAAGGCATTCCACCCTTGGGCGGTAAGTTTATGCTCGCTGCCGCCTTTAGTAATTATTTTAGAACCATCTTTCTTCTCTGTTATATATCCAACCACACTTATCTCTTCATTGGTTTTGATCTTATCATAGTCCTCCTGGTCAATGGTAAATAACAATTCATAATCCTCGCCGCCGCTAAGTGCGCAGGCAGTTGGGTCAAGCTCCAGCTTATAAGCAAATTGCCGGGCAACATCATTTACCGGAATTTTTTCTTCATGCAAAACACAGCCTGCTTCGCTTTGTTTACAGATATGTAAGAGCTCGCTGCTAAGGCCGTCGCTTATGTCAATCATTGAAGTAGGAACAATGTCATTGGCGGCAAAAAATTCGATAATATCTTTTCTTGCTTCCGGCTTCAATATTCTTCCGACAATATAATCCTGGTTTTCAAGATCCGGTTGGACACCTTTTGTTTCCAGGAAAATTTTCTTTTCCCTTTCCAGCAGAGTCAGGCCTAAAAATGCGCCACCAAGATCGCCGCTCACGCAAATAAGATCACCTTTTTTTGCGCCGCTGCGTTTTACAAATTTACCTGGTGCTACTTCACCAATGGCGGTTATTGAAATCACGAATCCTTTTTGGGAAGAAGTAGTATCGCCACCTACAAGGTCCACATTGTATTTGTCGCAGGCTGCATACACCCCTTCATAAAATTCATCCATCGCCTCCAGGCTGAAGCGATTGCTAAAGGCGATGTTTATCGTTATTTGCGCAGGTGTTGCATTCATTGCATATACATCGCTGAGGTTTACGATTACGCTTTTGTAGCCAAGGTGCTTTAGTGGCGTGTACATCAGGTCAAAATGAATGCCTTCCACAAGCATGTCGGTTGTTACTACTATTTGTTTACCAAAATGGTCGAGTACTGCGGCATCGTCACCGACACTTAAAACGGTTGAAGCGTTTCTCGTTTCATTATTTTTAGTAAGATGGTCAATAAGGCCAAATTCCCCGAGGGACGATATTTCTGTTCTTTCTTCCATAATGCTGTATAATTATTTGCGATGTACGATGTGTGATGTACGATGTCTGGCATCGGATTAATGCTTTCTAAGAGTCTTTAAAGACGCGACAATTATTTTTAAAAGTTCCTCGCCTTCTTTATATATTTAAAGCAATTTTATCTCTTTTATCTTTATTGAATTCTACTATCATCTCCAGAAAGAAAAGAGATTCATCAAGCTCTTCCTCAACAATCTTGAATTTATTAATGAAATCAGCGTTTGATTTTGCTCTTCTTGTAGCTCTATAATTCTCGCCGGTAGAACTGCTTGATCGAATTAGTTGAGAACTATAAGCCCGATTAACAACATTCTGTTCTAACGTTGATATTAAGTGTCCACAATCGACGGCAAACTGCTTTGTACGTTTGATCATTTCATTTGTTGTCATAGTTTTTTTTACGATAATATTGAAATAAGGAGTATTGCTGCTTCAACAAACATCGTACATCAAACATCGTACATCAAACATTTTTAACTAACATTCCCTTTCACCCATTTCACCAATTCAGCGTGTATGCCACCGTTAGTTGCTATTATGCCGGGCTGGTAAGGCGAATAGGTGTCTCCGTTAAGATCAGTTACTTTTCCGCCTGCCTCTTCTACAATTAAGAAACCGGCAGCGCTGTCCCATGCGTTCAACTGGTGTTCATAAAAACCATCAAAGCGGCCGGCCGCTACCCAACATAAATCAGTGGCAGCGCTTCCCAACCTGCGCACCGGGATACCTTTTTTTATCAGCCTGGCGAAAACCTGTATCGGGCCATTTGGCTGCTCTAAATAAGTATATGGAAAGCCTGTAACCAGGCAACTTGTAAGAACTTCTTTTTTATCGCTAACGGAAATCTTTTTGTCATTCAGCGTCGCGCCCTTTCCTCTTTCTGCAAAGAAAAATTCGTTCATTATGGGGTTATACACGGCACCCATCAGCATCTTACCATTATGCTCCAGGCCAATACTTACACAACATATTGGAATTCCATTTGCAAAATTTACCGTGCCATCTATCGGGTCAATTATCCATTTATATTCACTGTCGGAAACCTTCTCCACACTTTCCTCGCTTACTATTCCATGCGATGGAAATTCACTTTGTATCACTTTTAGAATTGCTTTGTCTGCAGCGTGGTCTGCTTCCGTAACAAGGTTATTAATTCCTTCTTTGTTACTAATCTTAAACTTGCCATTAAAGAATCGTTTTAATTCTTTTGCGCCGGCTTCGGTTGCCTCTATGAGTGTTTTCTTATACATGCGCAAAGGTTATAAATGTTTATTTATTTTTTGCTTTAAATATTCAATCAACATATAGCACCCCTTTTTGTCTTTTTTTTATTGATAATGCGGCCACCCCGTCTTTACTTTGCAGCCTTTGAGTGCAAATAAATATTTTTATTTATTAATAATCATAACCCCGGCGATTGTTGCTTAGTATCATCATAATAAATTACAACGTTAAATACTTTCTTGAGCAGTGCCTGTGTTCGCTACAGGAAGTATTTAAAAATATTGAAGGGGAAATTATTGTGGTCGATAATAATTCCAGCGATGGCAGCAGGGATTTTTTTCGCGATAAATTTCCAGGCGTAAATTTTATATGGAACCAGCAAAATGAAGGTTTTGCAAAAGCAAACAACAAAGCTTTGCGAATAGCCTCGGGCGATTATATATTATTTCTTAACCCGGATACCGTTGTTCCGGAAGATTGTCTTGAAAAATGTGTATCATTTATTAAAGACAAGGATAATGCTGTTGCGCTTGGCATACAAATGATAGATGGCTCGGGCAAATTTTTAAAGGAAAGTAAGAGGGCTTTTCCTTCCCCTATGACTTCCTTGTACAAACTTTCGGGATTAGCCAGGCTTTTTCCACGCTCACGTACATTCGCGAAATATCATCTCGGTTATTTGAGCAAAAGTAAAAATCATGAAGTAGATGTTTTGGCGGGCGCCTTTATGATGGTTCCCAAAAAAATACTTGACGACGTTGGAAGTTTTGATGAGAACTTTTTTATGTATGGGGAAGATGTTGATTTAAGTTACCGGATTCAAAAGGCGGGCTATAAAAATTTCTATTTCGCTGAAAGTTGCATCATACATTTCAAAGGAGAGAGCACCAAAAAGGGAAGCCTTAACTATGTACGGATGTTTTATAAAGCAATGAGCGTTTTTGTGCAGAAGCATTATGGCGGTACAAAAGCCGGGCTTTTCAATGTTTTTATACAAATTGCGATCTACTTACGGGCAGGGTTAGCCGCAGTTGCACAGTTTCTCCGGTGGGTAGGTATGAAGTTTATTGATGCGGCAATAATTTTGATAAGCTTCTGGATAGTAAAAGTTCTTTGGAGCACTTTCGTAAAACAGGAAGTAAATTATTCACCCAACATGCTGATAATTGCTTTCCCGGTCTTTACCGCACTTTTTTTGATAGCTTCTTATTTTGCCGGCCTTTATGATAATGGCTATAAACAATCGAGATTAAACAAATCAACAATAACGGCTATCCTCGTTATACTTTCTGTGTATTCACTGCTGCCCGAAAGCCTTCGCTTTTCCCGGGGCATTTTATTATTCGGTTCTATTTTCGCTTTCGTATTAATGAGCATCGTGCGTGTGTTCTTGCTAAAGTGGAATGTGATTGAAGGGAGTGCTGAAAGAAATGAAGTAAATGAATTGGTGATAGCAGGTGCTGAATATGATTTTGAACAGGTATATATTTTATTAGAAAAAGCGGGTTTCCACCAGCGTATATTAGGCAGAGTAGAGCCCGGTGAAAGTGGTGAAAAAAAATCCCTGGGTACTATCAGCAATTTAAATTTGCTGATCCGGCGTTATCCTGTAAAAGAGGTGATCTTTTGCAAAGACAATTTCTTCTCGTATAAAAAAATAATAGATTCCATAATAAAAATGCCCCGCCATGTGCGCATTAAAATCTATACCGCTTGCACCAACACTTTAATTGGAAGCGAAAGCAGTAATACTTCCGGTAAATTTCTTTCGGGTGATTCACAATATCTATTGAGCAATCCGGTACACCGCCGCAGCAAAGTTTTAATAGATTTTTTTATTGCCTTGTTTTTCCTGCTGACTTTTCCCGTTCATTTCATAATTAAAAAAAGGCCTATTGTTTTCTTCAAAAACGTATATGACGTATTGTTACTGAAGAAGACATGGATCGGCTTTGCCCTACAGAAAAAGAAACTCCCTTCACTCAAAAAAGGAATTCTTACCAGCACGGGGCTTCCTGCCTGTTTAAACACATTGTCTCAAAAAAGCCTTGAGGCTATTGACGAACATTATGCTAAAAACTTCAATTATATTAATGACCTTAAATTAATATGGACAAATTATAATCTCTTGTCGTAATGATGAGCAACCATTTCCTTTACCCATAAAATTATAACTGTTAAATTATAACTGTTAAGATGCATTTGCCAAGAGCGCATATCCGGCAAGTATTTCCGAAATTTGCGACCAAATCAATTTTTGAATGGCATATAATAACTACAGACCGTCGCAGAAAATACCTCCCGTTGTTTTAAATCTCATTATAATTAACGCAATTGTTTTTTTAGCTCAACTGGTTTTTGACAGCACCTGGCAGCTTACAGACAGGATTGCTCTTTATCCCTACAATAGCGGGCTGTTTGAACCGTACCAATTAGTGACCCACATGTTTGCACATGGAGGCTGGCTTCATATCATTTTTAATATGTACGCTCTTTGGTTATTTGGCAGTGTATTAGAGCGCATCTGGGGGCCAAAAAAGTTTTTGATCTTTTACCTAGTATGCGGCCTTGCCGCGGGGCTTACACAAATGTTTTTTGTTTCTACGGGTGCTGCTATCGGGGCTTCTGGAGCTATTATGGGGTTGCTTGCGGGTTTTGCGTATACTTTTCCTAATACTGAGTTTTATATTATACCTATACCCTTTCCTATTAAAGCAAAATGGATGGCCGCAATTTATGCCTGCATAGATCTTTTTGGCGGTTTTTCGGGAGGCGGAGATAACATAGCTCATTTCGCACACATTGGTGGATTAGTGATGGGATTGATATTGGTGATTATCTGGAATAAAACGGATAAAAAAACCTTTTATTAATTTTTAATATTTTCATTTATTCCTGTCCATAAATTTGGTAATTTTAATTACTGTTTTTCTTAAAAATTTTCAAGGGTTATGGGTGAGTCTGAAAGATATATTGATCGCCGTTTTAAAAAAATTCATCTTGGCGAGGACAACAATTCCTTAGTTGCACTTATAAGCATAAACGCAATTGGCTTTATTTTACTGGGGCTGATACAGGTTATCTATTATGTAATTCAACCTTCCACCAATACATTTAGCATTGATATACTTCCTTGGTTTGTGATGCCGGCGAAGCTAAGCGTGCTGGCTAAAGTTCCCTGGACATTTTTGGTTTATATGTTTGTGCACACCAATATTATTTTCACTTTTACAAATATGCTTTGGCTTTGGGTTTTTGGAAAAATATTACAGGATATTGCGGGAAATGATAAGGTGATTCCGGTGTATTTATATGGTGGTGTTGCAGGTGCGGTTATTTTCATTGCAACAGAATATGCTATTCCGCAATTAAGAACCGGTATTGATTCTGCTACTTTGCAGGGAGCAAGCGATTCTATAATGGCTGTAGCCATAGCTGCCACTACCATTGCTCCCGATTACCGTTTTTTCAGGATGCTGAATGGTGGCATACCTATCTGGATTCTTACGATTCTGTTCGTCATCGTTGATTTTGCCGGCCTGGGGCAAAGCGGCGCTTCATATCACCTGGCGCATATTGTCGGCGGTGTTGCAGGTTTTTTCTTTATTTATTTGCTTCGCAAAGGTTATGATCTTTCAGTGTGGATGAATAAAAGTTATGATTGGTTTATGAACTTATTCAATCCTGATAAAAAAATGGTGGCTCAGCATTCTTCTGTTAAAGAAAAATTATTTTATAAAACAGGTACACAAAAGCCCTTTGTAAAACGCTCGATTATAACCCAACAACGCGTTGATGAGATCCTTGATAAAATAAATCAAAAAGGATATAACCTTCTTACAGAAGAAGAAAAGAATATTTTAAAAAGGGCGAGTGAATCTGAGTTTTGATACTTTGCTCAAAGCCAACCAATACTTAGATGCTCATTCTTAATGGCGAAACATGGGTTACGCACATTTACTAAGAAAATCTTTATTGCCGCAAACGTTCTTACCGCTTTGCTTTTTATTGCGGGTGCCAGTGTAAAATTTTTTCATCCTGCAGGTTGGTGGTTCCTGGGGCTCGCTACTTTTGTTCTTCCTTATCTTTTAGTATTGCTATTAGTTTTTATTGTGTTTTGGTTATTTACAAAGCCTGTGTGGATTTGTCTTTCCCTTGTTACATTACTCATAGGTTGGGGCACAGTAAGGAATATTTTTTCTTTCCATTTTTCCGATGCTTTTAAAATAGAAAAAAATGAGAAAGCCCTTCGCATTATGAGCTGGAATGTAGAGCAGTTCAATATTCAGCACTATAAAGACAAACCCTGGATAAAGCAACAAATGCTGGACCTTATCAATTATTATGATCCTGATATTGCCTGCTTCCAGGAGGTTGTAGCCAGCGAAAAGAAAAAGGGAATTAATTATTTTCCTGATATCATCAACAAGCTAAAATTCAAAGATTACTTTTATTCTTACGCCATCAAAGATGATTTTGACAGCTATCATCATTTTGGTATCCTGGTCTTTTCAAAATTACCCATCTCAAAAAAACAGGCTTTCGTAAATAATCCGAACGATTATAATTCTTCTTTTCAATATATCGATGTATTAAAAGGCGCAGATACAATACGTGTTTTTAATATTCACCTGCAATCACTTAAATTTTCAAAGGAGAACCTTAGCTACCTTGATAAAGCCGGGCTCAAAAGCGATAGCAACATTACCGAGTCAAAGAACATTATTTCAAAAATAAAAACGGGTTTTATAAAAAGATCGGTACAGGCTGATTTTATAGAAGATGAAATTTCCCACAGTCCTTACCCTGTAATAGTTTGCGGGGATTTTAATGATGTGCCGGATTCTTATGCATATACAACCATAAGGGCGGGACTGCAAGATGCTTTTGTTGAAAAGGGTGCAGGCATTTCCCGCACCTTCAGTGGTATCTCCCCGACGCTAAGAA
>JBBPZF010000461.1:0-3897 GCA_038199105.1 Chitinophagales bacterium
ATGAACTTAATATTTTACACGAATTTAATTTTTGGCTTGTATCAGGTTATTTACTTTATTTTCTCGGTTCGTTTTTTATTGTGTTATTTTATTCCGAATTCAAAACGGAATTACGAGGGGTGGTATGGGCTTTTCAAAACATCATACTCTTCACCAGCGCCCTCATAGCATTAGCAGGAAATCTATGGATAAAATATCGTACATGGCAGCCATAAGCCCCGAGTTTACAGCAATAGTTATCTCAACTATATTTCTTTTAATTGTAGCAACAGGTATTGTGGTACTTGTATTAGTGCATCAAAAAAAACAATTGCAATACTTCAGCGAAAGGCAGCAATTAAAAATAAAATTTGACAAAGAAATATTAGAAAGCAAACTGGATATCCAGGAACAAACATTCAAAAATATTTCGCAGGAAATCCATGACAACATAGGGCAAATTTTAAGCCTGGCAAAAATTACGATTAACACAATGGATGTGAAAGAATATGACCCCTTGCGGGAAAAAATAACTGCTTCTACCGAATTAATTGGCAAGGCCATTACAGACCTTCGTAATTTATCCATGAGTCTTAATGCGGATTCTATTCTTGAAATGGGATTGATAAAATCTATGGAATTTGAGTTAGACCTGATAAAGAAAACAGGCAAGTTTGATACAGGATTAAAAGTGGAAGGAACTCCTTACAGCCTCACCCAACAGCAAGAGTTAGTGCTTTTTCGCATTTTCCAGGAGACCTTGCATAATGCGCTCAAGCATTCTAAAGCTTCAGAAATAAATATGAACATCACTTATAATACCGCTAATTTTATTATGCATATCTCTGACGATGGAATTGGTTTTGATGCCGCTACGATAGATTCTAAAAAGGCACAGTCTTCGTCTGGTCTTCGTAATTTAAAGATTCGTGCTGGTGTAATAGGCGCAGATATTAAAATCAACAGTAAGGAAGGGAAGGGAACGAATATAGTAATTACTTTGCCTAATAAATAAACGGGATATGCCTCAAAACGCAGATATTGTATTGGTAGATGATCATGGATTGCTAAGAAACGGCCTTGCCGGCCTGATAGAAAGTTTCGGAGAGTATAATATTTTATTTGAAGCCGATAATGGAAAGGATTTTATTGACAAACTAAAATTAAAGCCTTCTCCACACGCAGTTCTAATGGATATAAATATGCCGCAAATGGATGGTTACGAGGCTTGTCTCTGGCTCAAAAATAATCGCCCTGAAATAAAAGTTTTAGCGCTCTCAATGTATGACAATGAAAGTTCCGTTATCAGAATGTTTAAAGCCGGCGCCAGGGGATATATTTTAAAAGACTGCGATCCTGCGGAATTAAAAACTGCCCTGCATTCCCTTATTACCAAAGGCTTTTACTATTCGGAGATGGTAACAGGAAAGCTAATCCATACGATTAATTCTATGGATTCTGAAGGTAGCGACGTAAAAAATGTTGTACAATTAAGCGAACGTGAAATCAACTTTTTGAAATTAGTTTGCACGGAATGTACCTATAAAGAAATTGCAGAGAAAATGTTTTTAAGTCCCAGGACAATTGATGGCTATCGCGATGATCTTTTTCAAAAGCTAAATGCCAAAACAAGGGTAGGCCTTGTGATGTATGCCATAAGGAACGGTATAGTGAATATATAAGGTAATGATATATTAACATCATTACATATTATTTTTCGCATACTTTTTTAATTTTCTAATAATTAAGTCCTTTATTCAAATATATTTATATTGATATAAATTTAACCTACCTGATTTTGATATTGTTTAATAACTTTAATTACCTGCACAATATTTGCAGATAATTTCTTATGCCTAGAATATTCGTCATAGATGATGATAAGGACTTGCTTACGGTTGTAAAATCTTTACTTCTAAAAAAGGGTTTTGATGTGTCCACTTATTCTGACTGGGAGATAGCGAACATTGCTTTAAAAAAATATCAACCTCAGCTAATCTTATTAGATGTTTTTCTTGCCGGTATTGATGGTTTGGATGTTTGTCAAAAATTAAAAGCGAATGCGGCAACGAGACATATTCCCATACTTATATTTTCTGCTTATCCGCGGGTAGCGGAAACGGCGATTTATGAGTATGGGGCCGACGATTTTATTGCGAAGCCTTTTGAATTAACTGACTTGATAGAGAAAGTTCATGGAATTTTGTCCCATAAAAACGAATCTGTGTAGTTTGTCATAAACCTAATCAGGTCAACTTACTTTTCAGAAAGCCTTCTATCGTACTACATGGAAGAAAAAAAGGTTTTTTATTTATCGCAATATTTATAACATCGCCATTTACATTGTAATGTCCTACAATCGTATTCGACATTACGCTTACATCAAAATTTCCTGAAGAATTATCGCCGTCAAACATTCCATTTTGACTTTCAATTGCAGAACGCACTTTTGCAAGTACTAACGATATGTCCCCGGAAAATGGTATAGAAAAATTACAACCTGACATATTTAAAAATTATTTTTTAGAAATGGTAAGATAAATATTTGTAAGAAATAATGATCTCAAAATGACCTAATAATAATACTTTTTTAAAGCTGATTTTTTCAGCCTTTTATTTAAGTATATTATTTAGCTTAAAGCATTTTTCCACCACAACTTGTGTATAATATTTGTAGAATTTTATTCCCGGAACTACATTTAGAAACCATCCATTGGGATGTGCTTGATGATTCCCTTTTAATATAAAAACTTATCTTTTTTTTTCGTCCAGTTGTCAAACACTTCAAACGCACCGGCAACATTCATATTTATGATGGGTATTTTTCTCTCGGTATGGTCTATATTCATTTCAGAATAGATCATGGAATCATCAAAGCCAATGGAGGCTGCATCTTCACGCCTATTGGCAAAATATACAATGGAAGGCCGTGCCCAGTAAATGGCACCCAGGCACATAGGGCATGGTTCGCAGGATGCAAAAACTTCGCACCCATCCAGTTGAAAAGTACCAAGGTGCGTACAGGCGTCCCTGATAGCTACAATTTCTGCGTGAGCCGTTGGATCACCATTGCATATCACTTTATTATTTCCCCTTCCGATTATTTTATCATCCTTCACGACAATACAGCCGAAGGGGCCACCTTCATTATTATCCATTCCTCTTTGCGAAAGCATTATTGCTTCCATCATAAATTTTTCTTCCCGTGTCATATTTATAAAGATACCGCTTCAGCTGCGTATTTATTTGGGGTAACTTGAATGGTCAAATCCGAATTTACCGGTCTGAGAGGGCGAACCTATTTTTCTATTTTAAAGACTGGCTTGACGGAGAACTTTAAAAAAATAAATTCGCTTTGGGAAATTATGCTTGATTTTTCTCAAGCATGGTGATGGAATTATCCCGTGTTCCTTGTATAATTTTTTTACAATTTATCGAACCACAATTGCAAATAAAACTTTCCATTTCATCATTTTGAAAACAGGTATAGTCAAGGGTAAGCTCTTCACCTTTTTCAATTCTCCTTCCGGCAATTACATTTAGCCCTGCATACTGCGTATTTGGATTGCACGAATGATTTTGCGGCGCCCACTGCGCTGGTTCCGTGTCCCATAAAATATATATTTCATCACTTATCGGCCATGCATATCTTTTAAAGTTGCTGATTTCATCTGCCATCCAGCTTTGCTCAACAAATTTTCTCGTTACCAGCCTGTGCGGTTTTTCTTCCATGGCAAAAATTATTTCTCCTGCAACTATCACTTGATCAGCGTAAACACCATAACCGGAAAGGAAGTTTCCTTTTACAAAATATTTTTTTTGCTTCTGACTATGGCGCCAAATACCTTCTTCTATAATAGTGTGTAGAAATGCTTCTTTCTTTCCAGGCTCATGCATTAAAATATAATCTGCAGAACC
>JBBPZF010000462.1:0-3125 GCA_038199105.1 Chitinophagales bacterium
CGGTTAATTTCTGTGTAAATAACCTGGACGTTCCAGGCTTTCCTGTTGGCAATTATACTGTCAAAATATTGCGGGTATTGCTGCAGCAGATTTTTAAAAAAGGAATCAGTTTTTGCATTATCAATTATAACGGGCTGTGTTATCGCCATGGTGTCTTTTGCCATTTGCGGTATTATAACCTGGCTTTTTTTAAATGTATTACATGCTGCGCATAAAACGATGAGATTACAAACTAACAGCAGTCGTTTTAATTTCATTTTAAAATTGTTGTATCAAAAGTAGAAAAATATAAAAGTAAAATCTTCAGCACTTTTTGGTGTTCACCCAGAAAAAGCCGATTACTTTAAAAACTATTGTCTCCCAAACGGGAAATTATTAATTTTGTCAAAACTTAGGAATGAAGCCAAATTTTGATATTGAGCTATTACCCGAAGCAACCGATTTCTTAGACAAGCTTGAAAACAAAACTCGGGAAAAAATTTACTACAATATCAGAAAGGCACAAATTGTAAACGATGAGGAACTCTTCAAAAAATTGAGCGGATTCATTTGGGAGTTTAGGACTTTGTATAATGGTAAAGCGTATCGGCTCTTTTCCTTTTGGGACAAATCGAACAAGGATGACACTTTAGTAATTGCAACACATGGGATTCTGAAAAAGACCCAAAAAACACCCCAAAAAGAAATCGGAAAAGCAGAAAAAATCAGAAAGGGTTATTTGGCGAACAAAAATAAAAAGAAGTAAAATGCAAAATAAATTCAAAACAGTAAAGCTTGACACTATGATTGACAAACACGTCGGCAAACGCGGAACGCCCAAACGTGAGGCCTTTGAGAACGAGTTGAGAATTGATTTATTAGGACAAGCTATAAAACAAGCCCGACAAGAACGTAACCTTACGCAAGAACAATTGGGCGAACTCGTAGGAGTGCAGAAAGCCCAAATTTCGAAAATTGAAAACAGCGTAAAAAACGCCAGGCTTGAGACAATACTAAAAGTCTTCGATGCTTTGGGAGCAAAAGTAAACTTCAACGTAGAGCTAAACAACAAAACCTTAGCCTACTAAAATTGCTAATTAATATATCGGAGCAGCCAAAGTATATGCTGGAGGGAATTAAAATTATTCCGGATTTTATTCCTGCAAACCAGGTGTTTAAAATTGCCTTTTCTGGATAGAGCAAAATGTAAAAAATGATTTCATTTAGCTTCTAACCAGTATGCGTTTCCATCAAGATTAATGGTTGCTAATTTTCCGGTTTTACTTTGATCTCAGATCCTTCAACCAACTGGAAGGTAGCAGATGCGAACTTAATTTCACCATTGGTGGCTTCCACTTCTTTTAAGATTTTCTTGAACAGCGCGGTTTTGGTAGCTCTTCTCTTTTTGTAGTTTACAACATAACGTAGTGTGTATTCCACCCAATTATCGTTAGCTGTAAGTGAGACCATTGGTTCTGTCTGCGCTTCCTCAAGCCGGTATTTATTTTGCATAGCGTGCCATCTTTCCTGTGAGCGTTGGGTAAGATCCCCTGCTACTTCTATGCCGGCTGTTTTTAATATACTTTCTGCTTTATCATAATTACTTCCATACTGGATAGGAATTTTTATTTCATCCCAAAGAAATGGAAAGTCACCTGAATAATTAAATACCGGTTCTTTAAACACATAGCTATTCGCAATAAGAACGATTCTTCCGTTATATAAATCACCGTCTACCCATTGGCCTGTTTCCATTAGGGTGGTACGCAATACACCAATATCCATCACGTCGCCTTTAATACCACCTAACTGTACACGGTCACCGGTTTTATAAAATCCGCCGAACATTATGGCGAGCCAGCCGGCAAAAGATGCTATTACTTCCTGCAAGGCAAAAGCGATGCCTGCGCCGGCAACGCCCAAGGCCACTGTCAAGCCCCTAAGCCTATCGCTAAAAACAACGGTGATTAAAACAATGATCAGGAGGTAACCTATAAATGTGCTGAATTTTTTAGCGCGGTAACGGTTATCATTACCCTTAATTTTTGAAAATAAATTTTTTTGTAGTGTTTTAATGATGATCCAGATGACCGCAATGCCAATAAAGATGGTTACAATTCTTCCAACTGTGGGGTCGAAGAGAAATTTTTTAATTTGATCATCCATAGTCTTTATTGTTTTATATGCACTACCCTTTGCGGGAAGGGAACAGTTATATTATTTTCTTTAAATAATTCAGAAATCTTTACGCGTATTGCGCTCATAATATTCTCAACCCTGAAAACTTCCTGGGACCAAAAAAAAATAGAAAAATTTAAGGAAGATTCGCCATAGTCCGTAAAACGCACAAATGGTTCCGGGCTTTGTAAAACGCCCTCCTGGTTAACCACTGCGTTTTTTAAGATTTTCATCACCATTGCCACATCAGAAGAATAATCAACGCCAATTTTTACCTCAAATCTTGAGGTGATATCGCTGTGCGTCCAATTTATCAACTGGTTCCTCGTTAAGTCGCTGTTAGGCAGAATTATGTATTTATCATCTCTCGTTAAAACCATTGTAGTCCTTAAATTAATTTCCTGCACTTTACATACCAGTCCATTCACCTCTATTATGTCATTGACTTTTACTGATGAATCGACCAGGAGAATAATGCCGGAAATAAAATCGCTGAAAAGATTTTGCAGCCCCAGGCCGACCCCAACGAGAAGAGCGGCGGAACCCGCTATTAATACTGATATATTAAAACCAATAATTTCAAAACCAATAACAAAAGAAAATACATAGATGCAGTATTTAACCAGGTTATAGATGGCGTACTTTTTCGCGAGGTTAATTTTTTTTGCCCGGAACATTGCTTTCCTGATTAGCTTCAGAATGAAGAAAACAACTAAAATAAAAATCATCAGCTTTAGCAGGGACGATACCCTGACGATGTAATCGCCTAATTGTAACAATGTATAATTTAAAACCTCTTTCATTTACGATTCTGTTTCTGCTTGTTTTTCGTTAATTAATAATAATGAAAAAATACAAGATTTGGAGATAGTGCCGGAAAATGCCTGCGTATTATAAAAAAACAAATCATAACAAGCATTGACTACTCATTTTTTCATGTTTAGCAGCCATTGAACTGAATCTTTTAC
>JBBPZF010000463.1:0-16545 GCA_038199105.1 Chitinophagales bacterium
GGAAGTGTAACATCGGTACAGATCGCAAGAGCTATACGTGAGCAAAAAGGATACGAAATTGATCGCCGCAGAATTCAGATTATCGATGATGTAAAGGAATTGGGAAATTATAAAGCGAAAATTGATTTTGGCAAAGGACAGGAAATTAATATTGACTTTGAGGTAACCGCTGAATAAAATATTTTCGCATAAATAAAAAAACCTTCCTTTAACGGGGAAGGTTTTTTTATTTATGCCATTTAAAAGGTGCTTTTGAACCAACATGAGATTTACCAGACGAAATAAATTTTATTTAAGTTTTATATTGTTTCAAAGAAATCACTATCTTTATTATTAGTTAATGCGTTTAGTTTGTTTTCCATTAGGCTGATGTTTCTCTTTTCCCGGTTTCTTCAGTTCATTGTAGCTACTAATTCATTAATGGAATCCAAAAATTTAATTTTAAAAAAAAGTTTTTACAATGAACATTTATGTAGGTAATCTCAGTTGGTCAATGACTGATGATGATTTAAGCAGCTTATTCAGCCAGTACGGTTCTGTTACAAGTGCAAAAATTCTTAAGGAAAAAAATACCGGCCGCAGCAAAGGTTTTGGTTTTGTTGAAATGGAAGACGATGAAGCAGCAAAAACTGCAATCGCTACATTAAACGAAAGCGAAGTGCAGGGTCGTAAACTTATCGTGAACGAATCACAACCACGTCCTGAAGGCGGCGGCTACAAGAAAAGTGGCGGCGGTGGATATGGTGGTGGCGGCGGCAGAAGCGGCGGCGGCGGCGGATATGGTGGTGGCGGCGGCGGCAGAAGTGGTGGTGGGTATGGTGGCGGTGGCGGGGGCTACAAAAAGAGCGGTGGCAGCGGCTATGGCGGTAGTAGCAGTAGAAGCGGCGGCGGCGGCGGCTACAACAAAGATTATTGATTTCTTATCCAATAGATTATTTAAATCCTTTTCATTAATGTGAAAAGGATTTTTTTATTTGTAACCACTGTTAAAAAAAATTGGTAACTTATAAAAGCCGTTTTATTCTGTAAGTGTCACAATAATAGCGGTTAGCTTAGCCCCTTTGCAAAGTTTTAATGCAGATTACATTTATCCCGATTTATAAAAATAGCACGTCAGTATTACTTTTTAAAAAAATTTATTCACTAAGCAATTTAAAATTATTAAATACGTCTATCTTTTATAGTAAATATTTTTTAGTTTTGAATTATGTATAAAATAAAGCATTTTATAGAATGGCAGGTTTTCGGGGTTTGCACTGCTATTGGAGAAAAAATGGGAATTGCTACTTCGGTAATTCGAAAAAATTTTATTTACTTATCATTTCTCACATTAGGCTCCCCGGTAATTTTCTATCTGTTTTTTGCTTTTTGGATGAACATTAAAAATTACATTCAAAATTCAAGACGCAATCCACTACGGTATCTTTAATTTATTCCTTCCCCTGCCACTGTTTATATTTTCAAGATAGACCTCCTGAAAACGTTTTCTACCAAGAAATAATTGTTAATTGAAATTGCGGACCAACAATATTTTGGTTAATAGCGTGGCCTTGATTACCTTCCCATAGGTGGAGATAAAAATACTTCAACCGAAAATTTAATTAAAATAATATATGTCAAAATCGCAGGAAACTTTTAGTAAAAAAGAAAAAGAAAAAAAAAGGATAAAACAAAAGCAGGATAAAAGAGAAAAGAAAGAAGAGCGAAAAGCAAATGCAAAAAAGGGCCGTCCACTGGAAGAAATGATGGCCTATATTGATGAAAACGGAAATATATCATCTACACCACCCGATCCCAAAAAGAAGAAAGTTTTCAAGATGGAAGATATGCAAATAGGTGTGCCAACATATGATGCAGACCAGGTCGATGTCATAAGAATGGGTACAATCACTTTCTTTAACCAGGATAAAGGTTTCGGATTTATTAAAGATTCACAAACGCAGGAAAGCATTTTTATTCATATAAATCAATTGGAAGAACCTGTAAAAGAAAACGATAAAATAAGCTTCGAAGTAGAGCAGGGCCCAAAAGGCTTAAATGCTGTTAATGCAAAAAAAATCAAATAGAAAAATCAGTGTTACAGCGGTATTGAAAAATAAAAGATTGATCCCTTACCTTCCTCACTTTCAGCCCATGCACGACCATTGTGTGCCTGAATTATCTGGCGACACAAGTATAAGCCTAAACCGATACCTTCAAGGTTTTTTGTTTTTTCTGCCCTGAAAAAGCGATCAAAAATGTATGGCAGTTGTTCGGCCGAAATACCTAATCCATTGTCTTTTACGGAAACGATCATTTCATTCTCAGTTTTCATTTCAAGAACAACATCTGTTTTTCCATTGGAATATTTAATGCCGTTGCTGAGGTAATTCGTTACCACTTGTATCAATCTATACCTGTCGCCTTTTACTAAAATATCGCCCTCACCCTTCACTACAATATTGTAAGATGGCTGAAGCACTTTTACTGTGTCAATAGCTTCCATTACCATGTCCTTCAATTTAAAGGCCGATACCTCCAACTTTAGATTCCCTGAATTGATTCGCGTAGCATCGTATAGTTCTGCAATCATCTTGTTAAGACGGGAGACATTATTCTTACTTCTCTGCAATAAATCGTTTATTTCTTCAGGATTACTTTCTTTCAAAAACTCTCCCATCAGGTCATTACACAAAACAAGATTAGCCAAGGGGTTTCTAAGTTCGTGAGCTACGAAACCTATTACATCTTCCCGCTCTCTTGCCAGCTGCTTATGCACGGTAATATCGTGTATAACGATCAGCACATTATTTTCATCATTCACAAATTCGAAAGGACTGCAGCTTACATCAAATACTCTTTTTTCCCCCGATGATGTCTCTATTTCAATAGGGATGTTTGAAAATCCCTTTTTATTATTAATAGCGCTTTGAATATTGCGGGTAATCTCGTCAAATACATCATAAGGTTTTATGACCTGTGCAAAATTCAAAATTTGTACTATACGCTCATTGTTGCTGAATAAAGAATGGAAAGCCCTGTTGGTTTTCAGGATATGCATATTCATATCGAGTACTATTACCACATCTTCAATAGCACTCAGAATATTTTCATTAAATTGATTTAGCTGATGTATGGAAACCTCAGATTTTTTTTGCTTATGTATATTTTGAATGACCTTTAAAATTCTTACATCGCCATCACTGTTTTTCACTAAGGTTGATTCACCTTTAACCCATACGTAACCTTTAGCTTTTGTAAGCAGGTAATTATCATCAGACGACTGGCCATTATTTAATACTTTACTGATTTCATCTTCAGGCTTTCCTCTGTCCCTGTCCTCAGGCGTAAATATTGTCCTGGCATGTTTACCCAATATATCCTCTGAATTGTATCCGAAACACTCTGTAAATGCATCGTTAATCGCAATAATTATCCCGTTATTATCCATTAATAATATATTATTTTCTACGGCATTATTAAACAGGGATTCAAAATAATTGTACGAAGTATCTAATTGGACAGTTGTGTTTGGCATAGTTGGTAACCTTCAATTTGTTGAAGATATAATAAAATTATGCAAAATTAAATTAGAATATACTGCTCTGGAAATGAATGTTAAGTTGATGGCTGATGTATTTAATAAAGTGCATCATACACGATTTCCTAATGTTTAGCCAGTCTCAAATTAAACATTGGCTTTAAGATTCTATAGTCAAATTTTTATATTACAGGATCATTGAAAACTGCCGGCTTTATTTTGTATAATAGATTTATGTACATTGCGTACAGCCACCTGCTGTATTTACAAAGGTGTATTCATTATTAAAAGAGGACGATAGAAAGTTATGAGTAAAAAAACAGGAAAGAAAAAAGCACCACTGTCCATTAAAGGAGTGTTAGATATAACCCGGTCAGGCATTGGCTATGTAATAGCTGAAGGCCATGCAAAGGATGTATTGGTGCGCCCAAATGATTTCAATAAAGCTATGCATGGTGATACTGTAAGGGTAAAAATTAAAGAGTCAAATGGCAGGCGCCGTATAGAAGGGATAATAGAAGACGTAGTAGAAAGAAAACAAACAGAATTTATCGGGGAGTTGGAAGTAAAGGAAAATTTTGCATTTTTTAAAGCCGATAGCCAGAAGCCGGTACCTGACTTTTATGTGAGCCGCTCCAATTTAAATGGTGCCGTAGATAAAGACCGGGTAGTAGTAAAATTTCTTAATTGGGAAAAGGGCGAGAAAAAGCCGGAAGGCGAAGTGGTAACAATCCTGCAGGCGAAAAACCCGGCAGATATGGCGATGAAGGAAATTATTATTCAAAATGGATTTCCGCTGGAATTTCCGGCCCAGGTTTTAGAAGAAGCAAATTCTCTTGAAGATGTTATTAGCGAAGATGAATTAATTAAGCGCCGGGATTATCGCAGTGAACTCACTTTCACCATTGACCCCGCAGATGCAAAAGATTTTGATGATGCACTTTCAATAAAGAAAACCGGCAAAGATGAATATGAAATAGGTGTGCATATTGCTGATGTCAGCCACTTTGTTGTACCTGGTTCTGCGCTCGATGAAGAAGGCTATAGCCGGGCTACAAGCGTTTACCTTCCAGACAGGGTAAATCCTATGTTACCTGAAAAGATTTCAAATGAACTTTGCTCTCTTCGTCCGAATGAAGATAAGTACACTTTCTCGGTGATATTTAAAATGCATAAGGGAAAAGTAAAAGATTACTGGCTTGGCAAAACCTTTATCCATAGTGACCACCGCTTCAACTATGATGAAGTGCAGGACATAATTGAGGCAAACAGTGGAAAGTATAGTGAGGAGATCATTTGCCTTAATACGATGGCTAAAAATTTCAGGAAAGAACGATTTAAAAACGGTGCAATTAATTTTTCTTCCACTGAAGTAAAATTTCAACTGGATGAATCCGGAAAGCCTGTAGGCATTCTTATAAAGGAAAGTAAAGAAGCCCATCAACTTGTTGAAGAATTTATGTTACTCGCTAATAGAACGGTTGCAGCGCATGTTGCTAAAATAAAAGTAAATAAAAAGCCCGTTCCATTTCCCTATCGCGTTCACGATAAGCCTGATGAAGAAAAATTAAAACCATTCGCCGCTTTTGCAAAAAAGTTCGGGTATAAATTTGACATACACGATGAGAGTGCTATCGCAACTTCCTTCAATCAATTGATGCTGGATGTAAACGGAAAGCCCGAACAGCACGTGTTGGAGCAATTGGGCATCCGCACCATGGCAAAAGCAATTTATACACCCGAGAACATTGGCCACTATGGGCTTGGCTTCCAGGATTATTGTCATTTTACTTCCCCGATACGCCGCTACCCTGACGTAATGGTGCATAGAATATTGCAGGAAATAATTGAGAAAAATATTCATCCTGATAAAAAGATGGAAGAGAAGTGCAAACACTGCAGCGCTAAAGAAAGAGCAGCAATGGAAGCAGAACGTGCTGGCAATAAATACAAGCAGGTAGAATTTATGATGAATAAGCTTGGTGAGGATATGGAAGGAGTAATAAGTGGCGTAGCAGCTTTTGGTTTTTGGGTAGAAACAGTTAAGGAAAAATGTGAAGGGCTGGTGTCAGTAAGAGACCTCTCTGACTATGATGATTTTCGTCATGACGATGCAGATTATTCTTTAGTAGGTATTCGCACCGGCAAAAGATTTCGCATGGGCGATAAAATAGAAATAAAATTGGTTGCTGCAAACCTTGAGAAAAGGCAATTGGATTTTGAGTGGATCCCTAATATTGAAAGCCTGAAAGAGAAAGCAGCTAAAGCTAAAAAAAGAAAGAACGGATAAAGCCCGGCTAATTTTCTGAGGTAATTATTTAAGCTTATAATTTTTTACATAATTAATAAAATTCCGGAACCTCTTTATCACTTAAATACAGGCATCCCGGGAAACATTCACAGATGCATTCATTTAAAGAACTCTCTCCCATTTTTGAAGAAAAATTTAGCAGAAGACATTTCCCTGAAGAACCTAAAAACCTGTATGATGCGGCTCAATATTTACTAACGCTTGGGGGCAAACGCATCAGGCCGGTGATGTGTTTAATGGGAAATGAATTATTTGGGGAGATCAATCCTGACGCCTATCACGTAGCCACAGCCATTGAATTATTTCACAACTTTACGCTGGTGCATGATGATATTATGGACAAAGCCCCGCTGCGTCGTGGAATGAAAACGGTGCACGAAAAATATGGAGAGTCAACAGCCTTGCTTGCCGGCGATGTAATACTGGTAGCAGCCTATGAATACCTTAACAAGGTAGGTGCTGAGTATACCCGGAAGGTCCTTTCCTTGTTTAGTATAATGGCGAGGCAGGTGTGTGAAGGTCAGCAACTCGATATGGAATTTTCCCAGGATGAAAAGAAGTCCAATTCAGCGGAAAATGAAATCGAAGTAAATTTTGATGATTATGTAAAAATGATTAGCCTCAAAACATCAGTTTTGCTGGGAGCCAGCCTTCGTGCGGGTGCTCTGTTGGGTGGTGCAGGTTTAGGTAACCAGGATCTTTTATATGAGTTCGGAAAAAATCTTGGTATTGCCTTCCAGGTACAGGATGATTACCTGGACGCCTTTGGCGATCCAGAAAAATTTGGCAAAAAACCGGGGGGTGATATTTTGGCTAATAAGAAAACGTTTCTTCTTATACAAGCGCTGCAATCAGGCACACCTTCACAGGTAACGGAGCTGAAGGAATTATTACAAACCAATCGTCCGGATAAAGTTCAACGCGTGATAGAGATTTACAAAGATTGTAATATTAGTGATTGGGCTAAGGAACTCAAACAGCACTATATGAATATTGCAATGAAAACACTTGAGGATACTGCAGTGCTTTCTTCAAGAAAAAAACCATTGGAAGATCTCGCCCATTTTTTATTAAAGAGGGAGGCGTGACTATTCTAATTTTTCTTTCGGCCTCCTTCCTATCCTTCTTTGTCAACGAGGACAATTGAAATTACAAGTCGTTTTATTATGTTTGATTACTATTCCGTTCTCAAACTTTTCACCGGGTTTGCAATAGCTGCTTTTATTGTTTGAAACGCGAGCGTGAATAATGCAATAACGATCATTATCGCAATTCCCAGGAAAAAAATCCACCAGCTTACCTACGTGCGGTAAGCAAAATTCTCCAGCCTTTGTTCATACGAACCATGCAAGCGGTGCTGCAATTGCAAAGACAATTATTATAAAATAGAATCTACTAAATAAATAAGTCAACAATCTACCGGGACGGACAAAAGCAATTTCATGAATAAAATAGTCTTCCTTTTTATAGAGATCACAACAAAATCTATTGCCTATAACTTATATTTATAATAACATTTATCTTTAAATCAAAAGCATGAAAAATATAATTACTCTTTCTCGTTTGGTTTTTACTTCCTCAATATTATTTTTTGCCCAGGCTTGTTTTTCACAAATTGACCTCAATAAGAAACTTCGCTCCGATCCCAAGGTAAGGGTTGGAAAACTTGCAAACGGCCTTACCTACTATATAAGAAAGAATATAAAACCTGTAAAGAAAGTGCAGCTACGTCTCGTGGTTAATGCGGGCTCGGTGTTGGAATACCCCGACCAGCAAGGCCTTGCGCGTATGATGGAACATACGAACTTTAATGGATCGTCCCATTTCAAAAAAAATGAGTTGGTAGATTACCTGCAATCAATCGGTGTACAGTTTGGCGCAGATCGTAATGCATATACAGATTTTGATGAAACAGTTTATATACTTCCCATCCCTTCTGATGATCCCGGGAAATTAGAACGGGATAAAAGCAGCCTGCTTAACCAGGCACAAACAGAGTACGATGACAGAAACAAAATGGAGTCCAGGCGTCTCGTGCAGAAATTTGTAAATAATCCTTGAAACAAACAACTACATTAATTGTTGGTGCAAGCATTTCCGGTTTGGCTACTGCTGCATGTTTGCGAAAGCAAGGCATTGAATATATAATTATTGAAAAAGAAAACAAGGCTGCAACTCCGTGGCGCAATCACTATGACCGGCTGCACCTCCACACTAATAAAAGTTTATCCGCCTTACCCTATAAGAAATTTCCGGGTAAGGTTCCCCGTTATCCATCCCGCCAACAGGTAGTGGATTATATTGACGAGTACCAAATGGAATTCAACATCCAGCCTCTTTTTAATACAGAGGCAAAAGCAATAAGAAAAGAAGGAGAACATTGGCATGTTGAAACGAACGATAGCATATTCACAGCAAAATATGTAGTGATAGCAACGGGCCCCTATGGTAAAGCAAAAGCAATCAATTTTAAAGGAATGGAAACATTTCCGGGAAAGATATTGCATAGTTATGGATATAAAAATAGCCGGGATTTTAAAGGGCAAAAAGTATTAGTGGTGGGCTTTGGCAACTCGGCTTGTGAAATTGCCATTGATCTTTATGAACAGGATGCCTCACCTTTTATAGCTGTTCGTTCCGCAGTAAACATAATACCACGCGATCTTTTAGGCATTCCAATACTTAATATAAGTATGTTAATGTCCGGGCTTCCGCCACGCTTAGCTGATGCGATCACTACTCCAATCTTACGTATGCTCTTTGGCGATATAACAAAGCTGGGTTTGAAACAAATGCCTTATGGCACTTTTGAGCAAATAAAAAAAGATCAAACTATTCCCCTGATAGATATCGGCACCATAGAGCATATCAGGCAAGGACACATAAAGGTTTACGACAACATAGATCACATCACAGGTAAAACAGTGTATTTCGAAAGCGGAAGAAAAGAAGACTTTGATGCTATAGTTGCGGCAATAGGATACGATCGGGATTTTACAAAAATTATTGATATTGATAAAAGCCGTTTCGATGATTTAAAATTTAGAACGAGTCATCAAAAGTATTTTGGTAATGATGGATTGTATTTTTGTGGCTTTTGGATTTCTCCCACGGGACAGTTTCGCGAGATAGGTTTGGATGCTAAAAAGATTGCAAAAGATATCTGTAGAAAAGAAAGAAGCCTTCCCATTCCATTGAAGCCCATCAATGTCCCTTAAAGGATTAAGGGGTTATAAATTAGGACTTAGAAAACCTAATTGCTTCATACCTCTTTTTATTTCAGGGCAGCTCATAAATAAATTCCACAATAAGCTACTTCTATAGTTTTCTATCATAATAATTTCAGGTCCCTGGTCGATAGCTAAAAATGAATCTGCGAACCACAGGTCATTTAGATTAAATGCATCAATGAAACCGTAATCTTTCCAAAGCTTATCTCCCAAAGTATAATAGAAAAATCTTAAAGCATTCATTGATTGTGTGGGTGTATATACCAACGAAGATATTGCGGCAGTGGGCGTGATTACACCATCGTCATTGTCGGGGGCATGCGCTTTGTAGCCGGAGATATTGTCATCGCTGGCGGTAAGTCCCCAATTCACATCACTATAGCCATAAAAATTTTTAGGATTATCCACACAGTAATTATAGTTGATAAGGCTGTGCGCTGTATTTTGTGTAAAATAATTTGCATAAGTATCGGTGAGGCCCGTAGGATTTATGCCGAGAAAAGAATAATGAGAAAAGAATAAAGGCCCACCAAGATTTGGCCCTAAAGGAAGCTGAATTCCATAATAAGTTGCTCCGTTTTTCATGCCGCCATTAGAGGCCCATCCATTATGATAAACTATCGATGGTATAGAATCCGTATTGGAAGAGGCCGCAAGTGCATACACAATTAAAGCTTCATTCCATCCTTTTATTTGTTGATTGATCTGGAATCCATAATTCGGGCTCCAGTGCCAGTATAACACATTTTGATTTCCCTGCCGGTACCAGTTCCATTCAATACCATTCCATATAACGTTAATGCTTGTACGAAGCGCAGTTTCAGTTGGATCAGCAGTATTGAAATATTGTCTTGCACATAAAAGGCCTTGCATGAGCAATGATGTTTCCACGAGATCTCCTCCATTATCATTTGCACTAAAGGGAATGGTTGCGCCGGTTGTTCCGTTTATCCAATGAGAAAAAGCGCCGTGATATCGCGTGCATTTATTTTGAAGAAAATCAACGATTGTATTTATTCTTTGCAGCCCTTGCGCTCTTGTAATAACATTTCTGTTTACTTCAGCAATAATGCCCATAACTCCAAAGCCAGTACCACCTGTGGTTACGGTTTCACCCGAAGTATTTCTTTCTCTTGCCATACCCGAAACCGGATGGCCGAAATCCCAAAAATATTTGAAGGTTTGCTGTTGTATAAGATCGAGTAAAGCATTATCACTTATGCGGGGAAATTTATCAGCAGAATCAATACCTGTTGAAAGAGTAATAGTAATTCCGCTCTTTAAATGAGCATCCTGTGCGGAGGACAAAGAAGTACCAATCGAAAGATTATATTTTGTAAGATCTTTTAATGGTGCGGAAGTCGTGATATTTATGTTGCTGTCTCCATTAGAAAGCTGGCTGGTGAATGAAACAGAACCGCCTGCATTTTCATACAATAATATCGCTGATGAAACTGTAGTGGTCTTTACAGGCCTATCAAATGATAATATAATGGTAGGAGATGGTGATACACCTCTATAAATATTTACTGTATTAGATGAATTATTTACTGCAGAACTTTTAAAGCTAAAATCCGGCGGTGGAGACGGTGGTGGCGGGTTAGATGGTATATCACCACTTTTTTTACTGCAGGAAAAGCAGGTTGCAAAAATTGATAATGTAAAAAGGCATTTTAATAAAAAAATATTTTTCATAAACTCGGCTTATCAAAAAAGGCTGCCTGAAGCAGCCTTTAAAAAAATAAAAACAAAATTATCTTCCCTGTTTCTCCAACTTAAACAGCGCACTAATTTCCACATCGCTTAACGCCTTGTTATAAACCCTCACCTCATCTATGGAACCATTAAGAAAGCCATGGAAACCCAAAGTAGCTGAAAGCGGGAAATGCGTGGAACTATTAGAAAAAGCGCCAAATAAAACCTGTGTAGGTGTAGGAGAAACCAATGGCCCTAGCCCGCCCCTATGGCGAAAATTATTGTTGGAAACCCTGATGTTATTTGCATATAGGTCAATATCCTCAGAGGCAGCGTCATAGCGCATTACATAATGCACCCATTTGCCTGCGCCATTTAATGTTTGATAATCAACCCCGACAGCTCCATAATCATTAATGTTATCGCCGCCATTTCTTGAGCCTGATGCGAAGGACCCGACCCATGTATGCAACGCAAGCTTTTGGTCTGAAGCCTGATGCCCCGTTTCAATACCCATATTAATAATTGATAGCCAGTCGTTTTGTTTTGTGGTATCTCTCGACAGTGTAAACAGTTCTGTAAAATAAGATCCGTTGTTGGAAGTATTCATCCATAAACTTACAGATACACTGGATACTGCATTAGCACTGCTTAGCGCGGCAATAGTAGGGTATAGTAAATAGCCCATATTCAAATGCAGCGCATCTCCTTTTATTCCTTTTACATAAGAAGAATTGCTGTCAACTAATGGCGTTGCATTCGATTTGGTTTCGGACTTATTATCATCAAAGTTCCAGTAGGCAAGCAAATTACTTGCAGCTACCTCGCTTGAATTTACATAGCCACCGGGTACCGGAGGTGGATCGCCTTTCACAACATTATCGCCATAATCTGCTTTCGTACAGGCTGAGAAGGCAATGGCCAATATCAGTGTAACACTCAATAAAAAATTATATTTTCTCATTATAAAAATTTTAAAATTATACCGAAATTAATAGCCAGGGTTTTGCTGAAGCTTACCACCGCTCAGGTCAATTTCTGCCTGTGGAATAGGAAATATTTCATTCTTTCCATCCACGAAAGGCTTGCCTGCGGCCCGCAAAACCTGCCCGGCTCTGCCTTGTCTTACAAGATCAAAAAACCTATCCTGTTCCATTGCAAGTTCAACACGCCTTTCCTTCCAAACATCGTTAATAGTAACAGTCATTAAAGAAGCAAGGCCGGCACGGTTTCTTACTTTGTTAACATCAGCAATTGCTTCCGCCTGTTTTCCTAAGTTTACTGCCGCTTCTGCGTGCATTAATAAAATCTCAGCATAGCGCATCAATCTTATATTTTTCGGTTTGGTATCCTTGCTACCTGATATTTGGGGTGGTTCCGCAGTAGCGCTTGCATATCCTTTATAATTATAACGCGGATTGACTACAGAGTCCTGTGTAGGAATTCTAAATCCATCCCAAAGAACCGTTCCCACATTTCCCGGACCACCAGGGTTAACCGTTGGGTGAATAAATATTATTGTTCCAGCTTCGCGGGTATCTCCGGGTTCATAGGCATTTACAAGATCAGCAGAAGGATCGTTCCAGCCAAAACCGAGATCATTCCATCCGCCCTTACCCCGTGGGCCTTGCCCATTGCTGTATAAGGGACTCACTGCATTTTCGCCTATGTTAGCACCCGTTTGAACTTCAAACACAGATTCTGAATTGTTTTTACCGCCCACGCCACCAGTTGGGTTTTGCCTGAAAATAGCATTGTAATCTGTAAGGGTATCTCCCTTGTCGGTCACTAACGAATACAAACCGGAATTGATAACGTCTGTGGTAAGATCATACACTTTTTGCCAATTCTTTTGGTACATATAAACCTTAGCCAGCAACCCTTCGGCGGCATCTTTATTTGCACGGCCAACCTCGGTATTCGGGTCGCCCTTTGGAGGCAGGTTATCAACAGCATATTGAAGATCACTTATTACCAAATTGTAAATTTCCCCGCTGGACACCCGCGTTACAAGAGAGTCTGAATGAAAATCTGCTACGCCGGGTATTGTGGTTATTTTAGGAACGCCTCCAAATAATCTTACCAGGTTAAAATAGTACATGCCACGAAGGAAGCTCACCTCTCCTTTGAGGCGGGCAACAGTATTGGCATCAAAAGTGGCTTTATTAAGAATGTCTATGGCTTTGTTTGCCTCGTTAATACCGGTATAATATCCTTTCCAGAAATTGTCGAAAAAGAAAATATTAGGAGAGATATTAAATGTGTCTATTTTTTCACCATTGGAATTATCACCAACAACACTTCCGGGATCTGCATCGTCTGAGGCCTCATCCACTGTTACATAATATTGAAAACCCACCGTGGTGATTCCAAAACCTCCAAGGTAAAGTGAATTGTACACGCCGGTTACAAGGTTTTTTGCTGCACCGGGATCTGTCAGTACTGCTGCTTCATCAATCTGTCCCTGCGCCGGTACATCAAGGAAACTTTTTTTACAACTTTCTCCTGAAAGAAGCAGGAAAGTAACAGAGATAAAAAATAATATTTTGTATTTCATATTGTGTTTATTAAAATGATAAGTTTACGCCAAAAGCAAAGGTTCGTGTGGATGGATATGAATTCAACTCGATGCCTGAGTTTAATGGACTACCAGCAGGATGGCTAGCATCTCCAGAGTTATAAAGTTCCGGGGAAAATCCTGAATAGTTTGTAAATGTGACAAGATTTTGCGCCGTTACATACAGTCTTAATTTTGAAATTTTATATTTTGATAAGACATTATCAGTAAGTGTATATCCTATTGTAAGATTATTGATTCTGAAAAAATCTCCATTCTCAAGGAAATATGTAGAGTTTGGCAGTTGCGTAAGGTGTGCCCTTGGTATATCGGTATTAGGGTTGTTGGGTGTCCACCGGTTATTGGCAATTTTTGTCTCAATATTATCACGTGAATCAGCACCTCTTGATTGTTTTTTACCATTATAAATTTTTCCACCTGCTGTACCATAACCACCAAAGCTCATATCAAAACTCATATAAGAAACGCCACCATTAACGCCGTAAGTAGCTTTCGGCTGGTACGAGCCGGAGTATGCCCGGTCATTGTCATCAATTTTACCATCGGGTTTGCCATCAGGCCCGCTTATGTCTTTATACCGCAGGTCGCCTGGTTGCGCATTAGGCTGGGCAGAAGCTGCTATCTCGTCAGCAGTTTTAAAAACACCATCTGCCTGCAACAGGAAGAAGCTACCAATAGGCACATTGTTGTCAGACCTGGTAGTAAAACCCTGGCTGTTACCACCATCCGATAATGCCTGTCCACCATTTAAACCCGTGATCCTGTTTTTATTAAAAGCCGCATTTGCCCCAATATTGTAGCTGACTTTTTCGCCTACATTATCCCTCCAGTTTAGCTCAGCCTCTATGCCTTTATTTTCAAAGCTGGCAGCATTGGTTAAATATTGTCCATCTGCGTCAGGTAGCGTGCCGGGAATATTTATAAAAATCAATGCATCTTTTACCTGCTTGTTATAATAATCAACACCACCAGACAGCCTGTTTCGCAAAAGTGTGAAATCTACTCCCAAGTCAAATTCCTTTGTTGTTTCCCATTTTACATTTGGATCAGGTAATTGAGTAAAAGTGATCCCATAATTCTGAGTCGATGTAGAACCAAAAAAGTAGGGCGCATTAATTGTCGCAATATTTAAATAAGCATTAGATGCAATCTGGTCATTCCCCACTTCGCCATAACTGCCGCGGATCTTGAAATTATCAAATATTTTCTGAGATGACATGAAAGCCTCTTTTGCAATATTCCAACCGATACCTATCGAAGGAAAATATCCCCAGTGGTTGTCCGGGCCGAACTTGGAAGTACCATCTGCCCTGAATGTTCCGGTAAGCAGGTACCGGTCATCATAATTGTAAGTCAGTCTTGAGAGATAAGAATTGCGGTGGAATTTATCGCCGGTGTTATCATTATTTACAGTGGAAGAAGTACCTGTGGCCAGGTACCATTCATTCCTGTTTTCAGGCACATCACTCCTGCTCGCCTTAAGAGAATTAAATAAAAGTTCTTCTGACGTAGTACCTACTAATAAACTAAAGTTGTGCTTTCCGAAAGATTTTACAGCGGTTAAGGTATTGTCCCAAACCCAGCGGGTCGAATTATTTCTCTCAACATTTAAAGAACTTTTTGGCCTTACCTGGTTACCACCTTTATCGATAAACACACTGTTGTCACCAATATTATCAAATTTGTAAGCATAGCCTGTGTTGTTAAAAAAATCAAGATCGCTTCCAAAACTTGATTTGAAAGTCAGCCACTTCACGGGCTTTATCTCAATTGAAACCGTGCTCTGTAAGCGGTTGTCAATTCCCTGGCCAAAACTTTTATCTAAACTCAGCAATGGATTACCAACATTATTTGAGAGCGATGTATTTCCATAAAGCCCATCCTGCATTGCCGCAACATAAGGTGCCGCACGGTATGCACCATTTAATACACCTAAGTCAGCTCCACGTGTTTTAGCCCTGGTATAAGAAATGAGAGTAGATACTTTTATAGCGTTAGATAATTTATATTCATTGTTAGATCTTAAAGTAAATCTTTCGAAATTATTTGTATGAACAATTCCTTCTTCACCAATGTAGCCGGCGCTTAAGAAATAATTTATTTTTTCACTGCCTCCTGATAAAGAAACATTATGATTTTCCCAGAAGCCTCTTCTCAAAATAGCATCAAACCAATCGGTATTGTTACCCGCAGCCAACTGAGAATTTGTAATAAGACTATCGCCCGATCCATAATAGATATTTGCTTCGTTTAAATAATTAGCATATTGTTTAGGGCCTGCCAAATCTACAAGGTGGCTGGCTTCTTTCACGCCTATACTTGCGTCGTAGCTGATTATTAATTTACCTATCCTGCCTTTTTTGGTGGTAATGATGAGCACACCATTTGCTGCACGCATACCATAGATAGCGGTCGCAGATGCGTCTTTTAATACATCAAGACTTACAATGTCAGCGGAGTTGATGTTCCTGATGTCATCGGTGATTACACCATCTACAACATATAAAGGATTTGCACCGGCAAGTGCCGATCCTGTTCCTCTTATTCTAACAGTAGGAGAAGAATTGGGTTCGCCCGAGCTTATAATTTGTACACCGGCAACCTTGCCCTGCAAAGCCTGTGTTGCAGTCTGCACCGGTTGCTTTTGCAGTTCCTCACCCTTTACAGAAGCCACAGATCCGGTAAGGTCTTTCTTCTTTTGCGTACCGTAACCTACCACCACTATCTGCTCCAGCTCTTTCACAGCAGCTCCCTGCAATACAATGGAAACAGTAGTGCGGCCACCCAAGGCAATTGTTTGTGCTTTGTATCCCAGCGAAGAGGTGACGAGTGTGGCATTTGCATTACTTACATTTAATGAAAAGTTGCCAGAGATATCAGTGGCGGTACCTTTTGTTGTACCCTTTTCCTGCACGGTTACACCTGCAATACCAGCACCGTCCGAACCGGTTACAGATCCGGAAACAGTAACGGCCTGGGCAAAACTCATTAAAGGAAAAAAAGAAACCAGGAAAAATATAAAAAGTAAACACCATAAGGCAAATCCCTTTGAAGACTGGGTAGTCGTTTTAGCAATCATAACTGTGGTTTAAAAAAGATGTTGAAATGAGATTATAAGACCAACTCAGTAAAGACAAGTAAAATTTGGGATTTGATGCACACTGCTGATATATTTCCAAAAAATATTTCGTAGGCTTTTAGCCTGTGATGA
>JBBPZF010000464.1:0-2182 GCA_038199105.1 Chitinophagales bacterium
ATAATGAAATTGAAACCAGGTAAGACGATTCTTTTTCTATTAAGGTCAAGAAAAGCTTATCCCGAACTCAAATAAATGTGCACCGTTACTATGGACATTAAATAGTATTGAATTAAAAAAATATTTCAAATGGAAAAAATGCCAGAAAAAAAATTTATACCTGTAATGCTTACTCCTTTTAGAGATAATGGTAGCATCGACCTTGACGGCCTTACAAGGCTAACGGAAATGTATCTTCATGCGGGGGTACAAGGCTTATTTGCAAATTGCCAATCCAGTGAAATGTATGAGCTTAGCGATGAAGAGAAGTTACAGGTGGTAAACCATGTACTTAGAATCTCAAAGGGACAGGTGCCTGTGGTTGCTGTTGGTAATTTCGGAAAAACTATCCCGAAACAGGCGGCTTTCATGCACAGGATATATGATACAGGCGCGCAGGCGGTGATAATAGTTACGAGCCTCGTTGCGAGAGCAAATGAAGGGGCTAACGTTTTAGAAGAAAGGATATTTGAATTGTTTGAATTAACCGGTGACATGCCATTAGGATTTTATGAATGCCCTGAACCTTATAAGAGAGTGTTGACACCGGAACAACTTACTAAATTCGTGGCCACCGGCCGGGTGATCTATCATAAAGATACCTGCCTTGATATCTCGATGGTAAAAGAAAAACTACGTGGAACAAATGCATGGGCATCCTTTGGCTTATATGATGCTTATGCGGTAAATGCTGTTGATTCTTTAAATGCGGGTGCAGCGGGCCTTTCCTGCATACAGGGCAATTTTTTCCCGGAGCTTATTGTATGGTTATGTGAACACTATCATGATAAAGGAAACAAAGAAGAGGTAAATAAAGTGCAGAAATTTCTAAACGATACTATGGAAGTTGTTCATACTTCTTATCCAATGGCGGCTAAATATTATCTCAAAAAATCAGGACTTAATATTTCCTCCTACACACGTACCCGGTCGGGAAATGTGACGAGCCCTATGAAGAAAAAGCTTGATGACTTGTTCCTGCACTATAACCGGCTAAAAAAGGAAATAGAAATACAGGAACTCAAATTGACGTAATGATGAGCCAGATTATGTTG
Organism: Chitinophagales bacterium; assembly: GCA_038199105.1. Classification (GTDB taxonomy): domain Bacteria; phylum Bacteroidota; class Bacteroidia; order Chitinophagales; family Chitinophagaceae; genus Ginsengibacter. The sequence continues at coordinate 1,095 of JBBPZF010000464.1, forward strand.
CGCTTGTATGCTTTACAGGTATTGTGTATTATTTCTTTCTCTAATGCTTATCCGGCCCAGGATATATTCCACAAACAACTCAAACCAATGCAGCTTACTCACGATAGCGGTGGACATACCATTCATAATACGCAATGTTTTTCGCCAAATGACGAATGGATTGTTTATGATACACGCAATGCAGATTCTATGATTGGAAGCACTGGAAGCATCGCCATGGTGAATACAAAAACAGGCGAGACCCGGGAATTGTATCATGCAGCAAATCAAACTGATTTTGGACCGGGCGTTGGAGCGGCTACATTTTCGCCTACGCATAACCGTGTCTTGTTTATACATGGCATTCGCAACGCTGATAAAACGAATCCATACAGTGCGACAAGAAGAACCGGGGTCGCTATCGATATCGCGAATCCATTTCATCCCATTTTTATGGATGCCCGAAATATCGTTTCACCTTTCACTCCAGGCGCTCTTCGCGGAGGAACCCATGCACATACATGGAGCGCCGATGGTGAGTGGATCAGTTTTACTTACAATGATTATATTATGGAACAATTAAGTAAAAGGGATTCCACTGTAAAAGATTTGCGTACTGTAGGCGTTATGGCTTCGGGGCATCCCGTAAAAGTTCCTGCAGATTCTGCAGGAGAAAATAATGATGGTGAAATGTTTGCTGTAGTAGTCGCCAAAGTAATTGAAAACCCAACTCCCGGAAGCGATGAAATTAGCAAAGCATTTGATGAAGGATGGATAGGAACAAAGGGTTATCAAAAAACGGATGGAAGATGGCAACACCGTGCCATTGCATTCCAGGGTGAAGTAAAAAATGCCGATGGAACCAACAAAACGGAAGTGTTTGTTGTGGATTTACCGGAAGATATCACAAAGGCTGTCCCCGGGTTTCCATTGGAAGGAACAACTTCTTCCCGACCTAATGTCCCGGCTGGCGTCGTTCAACGCAGGATTACTTACAGCCAAAATGGTGTAGCCGGCCCAAGGCACTGGCTTCGTACAACTCCCGATGGTAAGCTGATTGCTTTTTTATCCAGGGACGAAAAAGGTATCGTTCAAATATTTGGCGTTTC
>JBBPZF010000465.1:0-8543 GCA_038199105.1 Chitinophagales bacterium
ACTAAATTTATTTTTATAAGAAATTAACCCAGGCTCTGTAGCGTGAATTAAAGAAAAAACTGCATCCTGGTTTATCCAAACGCCTCCATCTTTTCATCAGGGCTTACTACAATTTGCCACTTATTTAGCCGGTCATTTTCATCAAAGGTTTTTTGCTCATAGCGCGGCTTTATATTTTCAAGTTTGGGGAATATCCACACCTGGAAAAGATTTAATTCCTCAGTTTTGGAAGCGTTGAATTCGCTATGCGTGATGCCTGTGCCGGCACTCATAATCTGTACATCACCTTTCCTAATAATTCCGTCAGTACCTGTATTATCTTTATGTGCAATGGCGCCGCTTAAAAGGATAGTTACTATTTCCATATTGTCATGTGGGTGATCACCAAACCCTTTTCCACCGGCAATTACATCATCATTTAAAACACGCATTAAGCCAAAATGCATTTTGGTGGGATCGTACCAGTTGGCAAAACTAAAAGAATGGTTAGCATGAAGCCAGCCATGATCTGCGAAGCCACGTTCATTAGCCCGCTGAATTTTTGTTTCCATATTTTACTGTTAGTTTAATGATGCATCAACTATAGTTTCTTCTGCAGGCTGATCTTCCGGCCGGTCTGAATTATATTCAATTATAAAATTATTAATGCCGCCGCCCATTATTATAGAAAAATATTTTTGCTGTATTAATTCCAGCATATTCAAAAAAAGAAATATAGCGTGAATGCGGTTTTCAGATATATCAAATATTCTTTCAAAAGATACCGTGCGTTCCTTTTTTAAAAGTTCGATCATATACTTCCTGCTGCCTTCCATTGTATAATCATAGTGAACAACAGTGTGCACAGGCTGGTGCCTTTTTTCCTGTAGTCGCTTTGCTACTTTTTCAAAAGCTTTCATCAGCTTGAATAAAGAAACGGTTTGGATTTCTGTGCCTTCGCCGGCCTCGTCGCCAATCTTAGAAAGTTCCTCCTGTATATTGCCGCGCTTTACCATCAACATGCGCACGGCTTCCATTTCACTCATTTTAAGAGACGCTTCTTTGAACCTTTTGTATTCAAGTATTTTATCAATAAGCTCCTGGCGCGGATCAATTTCATTGCCTTCCTGGTCAAGCTCTTTACGTGGTATAAGCATCTTCGCTTTAATACGCATAAGCGTGCTGATAAAAAGAATAAACTCACTGCTTAGCTCTATGTTCAGCGTCTCACTATTGTGAATATATTCAAGAAACTCGTTGGTGATTTTAGTAATAGGAATATTATAAATATCCAGCTCATCTCTTTCTATAAAAAACAGCAAAAGGTCAAACGGCCCTTCGAATTGTGGAAGGCTTATCTGGTATATTTCTTTATTCATAATTATTGATCATTGATTTCATTTCTGCAAAAGATTTCATTCTTAAAGCCGTGTATCTTTTATATTCTTCTTATTCTAATTACTTAGAAGTTTTTAATTCATCTCTTATTTCCATTAAGAGCTTATCAGTAGAAGTTGGGCCTGCTGCAATAATTTCTTCCTTTTTCTTTTCTAGTGAAGCAAGCGCCCTGACAAGTCCAAAAATAATCAACGCAATTACAATAAACTTAATTACTGCTGCCAGGAAGTTGCCATACTTAACCTCGCCCCACTTTAACTGTGCTATATTTTCGGCACCTACAGCCTTAAGCGCAGGAGTCAGTAATAATGGCGTAATAATATCTTCAACCAACGAAGACACGATGGCGCCAAAAGCTGCTCCTATTATTACGGCCACGGCCAGGTCCATTACATTACCTTTTACTGCAAAAGCTTTGAAATCTTTAATAAAACTCATCTTTTTGATTTTTAATGGTGAAAGAAAAATTATTTTTTTAAACCCGGGTACTGCATCTTAAGTGAGGCTAAAGTGTCCCTCACTGTTGATGCAATAATATATTCTTTGTACCAATTTTGATCGCTTGGGACAATTATCCATGGCGGCATATTGCAATTGTTGAAACAATCTTCATACATCTGCATATAAATATTCCAAAGCTTTGCCTCCTGGAAATCATTTTCGTTGTACTTCCACATTTTTGCAGGATCGTGTGTTCTTTCGTTTAGCCGTGACTGTTGTTCCTCTGGTGAAACATGAAGATAGAATTTAAGGATGTGTGTATTATTATGTTTTGATATTAGCTCCTCCCAATCATTGATTGCTTTCATTCTTTCGTGGGCTGTTTTCTCGTCACACCAATTATGCACCCTGGTTATTAGGATATCTTCATACTGGCTGCGATTGAAAATCTGCACCATGCCCTTTGCAGGCGCATGCTGGTGTATCCGCCAAAGAAAATCATGGCTCAGTTCTTCTGCGGTGGGAGCTTTAAAACTTTTTACATTTACCCCTTGCGGATTTATGCTGGTGAATACGTTTCTTATTGCACCGTCTTTCCCGCTTGCATCCATGCCCTGAATTACAATGAGAATGGAATGTTTATTTTCTGCAAATAGCAGGTTTTGCAAATCATTCAGCTCTTCCAGAATTTTCCCCATTTGGGCTTTAGTATCCTGTTTATCGAAATCCTTCCCGGCACGCGTGCTGATATTCTGCAAGCTTATTTTATCCATAATATTTATCCTTAAATTTTTGAGAGAGCCTTTTCAATCCGGCATGTTATATAAAATAAAAATACGTCTTTGAGAAGAAAAAAAATTGGTTTGAACGAGGAACCTCTTATCGGTAATACTTTTATCGGTCTTCTTTTCAATTTTTTGGCTGGGCGCAAATAGTCAAGCAAACCAGGTAAAATCTCAAACTTTCTGCTGAATTTTTTCGGCCTTCAACAATTCTTTCCTGAGTTCTTTTGCAGTTTTTGTACTTCCGTCGTGACTCCAGCCGGGTGGCATTACCAGGTATTTCATTTTTATAGAAAGAGGTATTTTTCGACGAAGATCACTGGTTAGGTTTTTCCATTCATGAAAAATTATTTTTGAAAGATGATGAGGATTTTCCATGCGTTTTGTAAGGCCATATTTTACCGGATCACCAGGCACTTCTTCCTGGAAAGTTCCGAAAAGTTTATCCCAAATGATAAGCACCATACCCATATTCTTATCGAGATAGCGGATGTTGCTTGCATGATGCACCCTATGGTGGGAAGGGCTTACAAATATTGCTTCGAACCAGGTAGGCATTTTATTAATATATTGGGTATGTACAAGTATGCCGTATATCTGCGTGAGCGAGTACATAAAAACGATGTCAATAGGTGCGAAACCAAAAAGTACGAGTGGTAAAAAATAAATGAATCTATATAAGGGTTGTAATACCGATGACCTGAAACCCGTAGTTAAATTAAATTCTTCCGAAGAGTGGTGTGTTACATGCACCGCCCAAAAAAATCGGCAATAATGATCTACACGGTGCTCGGCATAAAAGGCAATGTCTTCCAGCAAAAAAAGGAGTGGCCAATATATTAAAGGATTGAATGAAAAACTTATGATATGAAAACTAAAAACATAAGAAAGTATCACAAGGTAAACAGCTCTGAAAAGCAAATCAACACCACCGTTGAGTATGCAGAGGTACACATTCATAAGTGTATCCTTCAGTGAGTAATATTTTTTTAAATGAACATGGCTTAGTACTATTTCGAAACCGATTACCAGCAGGTATAAAGGAGTAGTTATTAATATAAGTAATTGTTCTTTCAGCATACACTTTAAAAGTTATACCGACATAATTTCTTTCTCTTTTGCTGCAAGATGTTTATCTATAAGAGTAATGTGATTGTCTGTAACCACCTGCATTTCCGTTTCCGAATCCCTTTCCGCATCTTCACTTATTATTCCTTCTTTTTGTAATTTTTTTATTTGCTCTATAGAATCTCTGCGAATGTTACGTACAGCTATTTTAGCCTGCTCGCCTTCACCGTTACTTCTTTTTACCAATTCTCTTCTTCTTTCTTCAGTAAGTGGCGGCAAAAACAAGCGAATAATGTTACCGTCATTTTGTGGGTTAATTCCAATATTAGCGGCTATGATTGCCCTTTCAATAGGTTGGAGCATATTTTTTTCCCATGGTTGAATTGTTAGCGTCCTGGCATCCATTACACTTAAATTTCCAACCTGGTTTATTGGTGTAGGATTTCCGTAATAATCCACCACAATTCCATCAAGCATAGTGGGAGTCGCTTTGCCGGCTCTTATTTTTACTAATTCAGTTTCAAAATGATCAATCGCTTTTCCCATAGAAAGTGTTCCTTCCTCCAAAATTCCGGCAAGATCGTCTGTCATGTAATTATTTTAATAGAATGCAAAAATAGTTGATCACCATGTGGGTGATTGCTTAAAAAGTGAACAAAATTAACAAAAACGGCTGTATAAAAAAGTTAAGAACAGCTATTCCTGCTCTAAAGATTCACCGGCGAGGGTAAGTATTTTGCGAGACTTGATGATACTCTCCTGTTTATTTTGAGATTTAAAAGATACGACTTTGAATTTTGGCCTGCTGTAATATATAATAGTAACTATTAATACAGATGTGGCGGTGAGCGCCATTATTACTAAATTGGTACCGTAAGAACGTAACGCATAGGCCAAACCGATAAATAAAATATTAGCGCCCACGCAAACAAAGGAAATCATTTTATGACTCAGGCCAAAGTCAAGTAAAAAATGATGTATATGGTTTCTATCAGGGCTAAAAGGTGAACGACGGCTAAGGACGCGCAGACTTACAACCCTCAATGTATCAAATAATGGTACAATAAGTATTGCAAAACCCAGTGCTGGTGCTGAATCCAGCGCGAACCCAAAAGAAGCGTCTGAGGCTATTGCTATAAACTTTATTACAAACAATGAGTTTAAAAGGCCTATAAGCAAAGAACCAGTATCGCCCATGAATATTTTAGCAGGGGAAAAATTATATATCAAAAACGCGACGAGACTGCCGGAAAGTGAAAAAGCCATTACAGCATACATCACTTGTGACGTGGCTAAAAAGTAAGCACCAAAAATTAAAGAAGTAAGTAAACCCAGCGAGCCTGCAAGGCCGTCCACACCATCTATAAGATTGAAAGAATTGGTGATAACGACAATGGTAAAAAGGGTTAATAAAATACTTGCAGTGTGTGGTATTTCGTGCAATCCAAGAAAGCCGTGCATATCGCTTATTTGTACTCCCCCAAATTTTATGAGGATACCCGCCGCCAACAGTTGGCCGATAAATTTTTTTGTAGCAGAGAGTATTAGAATGTCATCTTTTATTCCAAGAAAAAAAATGACCATAACTGCTGCCATAAAGTACTGCAAAACACTTGATGAAGTTGGAGGTACTCCTATTAAAGTAGCTACAATAAAGCCGGCAAATATGCCAAGACCACCAAGTGTAGGGATTACAGCCTTATGGACCTTCCTTTCATCGGGCTCATCGAAAAATTTCTTTTCTTTGGCCACTTCTATTATTACGGGTATTGAAAAAAACGTGATCAAAAACGCTAATCCCCCGCTAAGTAAAATGTTATCCATTCCTCAGTATTAATTAAGCAATGCTGTTACAAAAGTATAATTAAGTTAGAAGCAAAAATTATATTCATTATCAAATATGAAATTAAATTTTAATAAAATAAAGGATTAATAAAATAATGGATTTCCAGTTCCCCGTCAGGATAGTTAACGGAAAATTTACTTCAATTATTTCGTTATGCGCCCCTCCTATTCTACTATTTTTTCATCTGCACCACTTGCCACCACTGCGGCGCCCATTTTGTGAATCGGATTTTTGCGGTTTTCATCAAATGTTAGCTGTTTATTTAAAATATCAATGCTGGTAAAAATAGCAGCGGTGAAGGAAGAAATATCTGCAAGGTTCTTACCAGCAATATCAAAAGCTGTTCCATGATCCGGGCTGGTGCGAACAGCAGGCAAGCCTGCTGTAAAATTAATTCCTTCTGCCATAGAAAGAGATTTGAAAGGAATTAAACCCTGATCGTGGTACATTGCCAGCACTGCATCGAACTTATGTTGATAGCCCCGCGCAAAAAATGCGTCTGCACTAAAAGGACCTGTTACCAACATATTATGCTGCTTTGCTTCTTTAATTGCGGGCTTAATTATTTCTTCTTCTTCACTTCCAATAAGACCTTCATCGCCGGCATGCGGATTTAGTGCAAGCACAGCAATCTTTGGCCTTTCAATATCAAAATCTCTTTTGAGTGAGGAATGAAGAATATTCAACTTACTTACGATGCGTTCCTTTGTAATATAATTGGCTATATCTTTTACAGGTACATGTTCCGTTACCAGCCCAACCCTGAAATCGGAAGAAGTAAGCAACATTAAAACATCGTTTATACCAAAAAAGTCCTGTAAAAAAGGAGTATGTCCTGTGTAAGTGAACTCTTCACTTTGTATGTTTTTTTTGTGAATCGGCGCTGTTACAAGCGCATCAATATTGCCATCTTTTAAAGCCTGGGTAGCAGCGAGAAGGCTTATTCCTGCATACTTACCGCCCACCTCGTTGAGTATGCCGGGATTAATGGCAATCTCTTCTTCCCAGCAATTAAATATATTCACCTGCTTATTGTTAAGCCTGGTAAAATCTTGCGTGTTTGAAAAACTAAAGTTGATGCCAGGGATACTTTTTCTATAAAAATTGATGACTTTATTACTGGCAAAAACGACCGGTGTGCAAAAGTCAAGAATGCGGTTATCTGATAATGTTTTCAAAATTAATTCCGGGCCAATACCATTTATATCTCCCGAGCTGAAGCCAATTACCGGTTTACTTTTTAATGAAATGTTACTCAATGGGTTTACTTTAAAATGAAGGGAATTAAAGGTAGTTAATTATCGCTTGTACGGCAAAATGTAAATGATCTTTTAGAGCGCCACGGCTTGCCTATAATTTATTTATGTCTTGCCAGATACGTAACTTTCAATCGGCATACGGTTAGAAATACTGCGGGCTAGCGTCATTTCATCAGCATATTCGAGCTCCCCGCCAAATGCAATGCCACGGGCGATAGTGGTAATTTTTACCGGTAAATTATCCAGTTTACGGCTTATATAATAGATGGTTGTATCTCCCTGTATATTCGGGCTTAATGCAAAAATCAACTCCTCATTTTTTTCGGTTTCCACTCTCTTTATAAGTGAATCAATTTGCAACTGGTCGGGGCCAATGCCATCGAGGGGAGAAATGATGCCGCCCAACACATGATAAATACCATTGTACTGCTGTGTACTTTCTATGGCAATAACGTCCCGTATATTTTCGACAACACAAATCATATTTTGCAGCCTTGCCCTGTCAAGGCAAATATTACATAGCTCTTTGTCGGCTATATTGTGGCACCTCTTACAAAAATTTATTTCCTCCCGCATTTTAAAAATAGCTTCACTAAAGCCCCTTACATCGGCTATGTCTTTTTTCAGAAGATGCAAAACAAGCCTTAATGCAGTTTTTTTTCCAATACCAGGCAACCTGGAAAATTCATTTACTGCATTTTCTAAAAGCGTGGAAGAAAAAATCATAGATTAAAATTATGAAGTATAAAACTGTCTGAAGGTAAACTTTAAAAACCCTCCTCTGGAGGGAAGGGAGGCCTTTTATAAAGCAATATCTTTTTCATTATCCCAATTTGCACGGATATTTATTTTTTGCGGGAAACTATATACTCTTTCCGGCTGCTTTTTTAGACTATAATTTCCTTTATCCCATACACCATTTTGATTGGTATCATCAAGGATCCTTAGCTCATAATCGCCGGGTGTGAAAAGTGTAATGCTCAATTGTGCAGAAGAAAGAGGATATGAATTAACTACTTCGTTGTTATTTATGAACTGCAAAACGGGATGCTTGAATTTTTCAAGATTGGTAAAATTTAATTTGATGCTTCCGTAATCTCCTTCTTTTTTTGTTTTAAATGCTATGGTGTCGGCTTTTAATAATGCAGTGCCGGTCGTGTCTGTTGCAAAGTCAATAGGAACAATCAATTTATAGGCAGCATTTTCTTCCCATTTATTTTCAATCGTAATTTTTTTGCCGGTGCTGTCAAGGCTTATGCGTGTTGGCGTGTAGGGTTTGTCCAGCGTATCGGTTAACTTGATCTTGCTGCTGTCAAAGCTCTTAAGCTTGTTATTAAAAGTAAGCGTAAGCGGCGATAAAATATCCTGCTGCCCGTTGTTTAAAGATGAGGTAATTTTTAGCTTTTTATCCTGCGCCGCGCCTGCAGAAGTGTTGGTTTTAATCGCCGGTTTTTCTTCTGCGTAAGCAAATAAATTTATGGATGCGGTATCGGTATTTATATTGACGGCGCTGTCTGCGAAGGCAAACAATTCCGTTTTGTTGTTATAATATTTTTGCCCGCTTTCATCCTTCAAAGCAAATACATGATACGTGCCGGCGGCAAGATTATTAAATTTAAAATTTCCTTGCGCATTTAATCTTGCTATGTAACGGGGTTTATTTTTTAGAACAGCGGAATCATCCAGGTCTTTATACAACAAAACTATTAAAGTACTGTCCGCTTTACCTGTTTCTGCAAGCAACATATTACCCGAAAAACTGAGAGAATC
>JBBPZF010000466.1:0-10124 GCA_038199105.1 Chitinophagales bacterium
AATGAAGGATCAAGGTCATCGTAAACATCATCGGTCACTTGTTTTAATTTTTCGTTTTCTATATCATAAGTATATATATCCGAATGGCCATTTTTTACCGCGCTGAAAAGCAGTGTACGGCTATCGCGCATGTACTTCATATCCTGCACCTGGTCAAAGAATTTTGTAAGGTCTCCTTTATATGGCTTCACTCTTGTAATGGCATCAAACACAAAAATCTTAATTCTCCCTTCCTCTTCATAAAGCACTGAGAGCCTTGTTCCCTTTGGGTCCCAAGCCATCATGGGGTAATTAGGATTTATTTCATCTAGCTTTGCTTTTGCTCCAAATTTCAAGAGAACTTTATCCTTATCTTCTTCATTTAATATCAACTTGTATTGGCCTTTATCATATTTCGCCACGGCGAAAGTGCCATTACGTTTATTTGGATTCACGTTAAAATGAAAAAAATCTTTTCTTTTACCAATCGTTAAACTCGTTATCTCACTTCCCTTCGGATAGTTTCTTCTGCGGGAAATATCCTTGTCATATTTTTCTTCCTGGTACTGCATAAAATCGGAAAGTACTTCCTTAAACTTTTTCTTTTTAGTGACCTGGGTACTTGCCCTGTTCAGGCTTTTATAAACTCTTGCGAGGTACAGCAGGTAGGTAGTGTTTTCTCTTTTATACCTTTCTTCAATATAGTACCAGAAGGCGTGGCCGGCGAGTAATGGCTTTTCAAAAGCGAACTGGTAAAAGTTTTTATAATTGCCGCTTAGTATTTCGCTTTTAAGCTCGTCATCAAGTTTTGTACTCCAGTTTTCTCCGGCATAAGCAACATAGCCATCAATAAGCCATTGCGGTAAATCAAGCAGGGCCTGGTTTCCCGCAACTTCTCCAAGATCATCACCAAACAAAAGATTTTGCGTGAGCACTTTTGCAATGCCTTCCCTTATTTGCTTACGTAGATCAGCATGATTGCTGTTGTAGTAAACAATCATTTTATTATTTACCAATTTTGTAAGGCCACCGCTGCTTTGCCAGTCAATACCAAGCCCGATATTGCTTTGCTGCAAATCGTTAAATGTATTGTAAAGAATAATATTTGCTCTTCTTTGCAAACTGTATTCAACAAATTTTTCGATACCCGGCAACTCTTGTTCGGCAACCTGTAACACAAATTTTGCCAACTCCTGCCCATCCTGGTTGAAATAAGTATTGAAGTTTTTTGTTTGATAATATTGCCACTTAAACTTTTTATACTGAAGCCTGTTTTTCCCATATTCCACACTGCTCACCTGTGCCGTGGTTATGGAAACAATCGAAATAAAAAGCGTGAGGAGAAGAAATATTTTTCTGTGCATTCGTTTCTTGTGATATTGCATAAAGTAGGATAGTTATTGTTTTGCCTAAAATTACTCGTTTCGGCTTAATCAGTAAAATGAAATTGAGAGTTAATTATATACGTCATGCTTCAAATTAAAGTTTTAACATATAACCCCGTCCAGGAAAATACTTACCTGCTTTTTAACGAAAACAAGGAATGTATTATAATTGACCCGGGCTGTTATTTTGATAACGAAAAAGAAAAACTAACGGTTGCTATCGAAAGTAATAATCTGCGGCCTGTAATGCTGCTGAACACCCATTGCCATCTCGATCATGTGTTTGGTAATAAATTTATTTCTGAAAAGTATAACCTTACCCTGCATTTACATAAAGAAGAAGAGCACATGCTACAGATGGCGCCTGCATCTGGTCTTATGTTCAACCTTCCATTTGATAATTATGCAGGGGAATTTATCTTTCTAAATGAAGGCGACATCATTACGCTCGGCACTGATAAACTGGAAGTAATACATGCGCCGGGGCACTCACCGGGAAGCGTGTGTTTTTATTGCAAAGAACAAAAATTTATAATTGGCGGAGATGTATTGTTCAATAATAGTATTGGTCGTACAGACCTGCCTGGTGGCAACCACGAAGCATTATTAAAAAGCATTAGAGAAAAGTTATTTCCATTACCCGATGATGTGACCGTGTATAGCGGACATGGTATTGAAACCACTATCGGGTATGAAAAGAAAACGAACCCATTTCTCAATTGAAATATTTAACACTCAGGCATGTAGGGTGCAACGAATAGAATTCTTATTGCTATCTCGATCCTTCCGGCAATCTTAAATCCCTTTTAAGCATAGCATCCCTGTTGGCTATTTCCCAGGCTGTTAAGAAAATAAGCTTTACCCTTTTCTCCATCAGGTCAAAATTTATTTTATCTACTGTGTCGGTAGGGCGATGATAATCTTTGTGAATGCCATCAAAGAAGAAGATGATGGGCACGCCGTTTTTTGCAAAATTATAATGATCGCTGCGATAGTAAATCCGTTCGGGATCATTAGGATCATTAAATTTATAATCCAGCTCCAGGTTTACATATTTGTTATTAACCGCTGTGCTTATAGGTTTGAGGTCGGTACTTAATTTATCATCGCCTATCACATATACATAATTTGTGCTGTCTCCATTTGTTCTCGCCGGGTCTATGCGGCCAACCATATCGGTATTCAAATCAACATCGGTACTGTCCAAAGAAAATACAGGATGATCGGCATAATACTGAGATCCTAATAAACCTTTTTCTTCGCCGCTTACTGTCATAAATACTACCGTTCGCCTAGGCCCGTTACCATCAGCTTTTGCCTTCGAAAATGCCTGCGCCATTTCTATCACACTCACAGTGCCGCTTCCATCATCATCGGCACCAAAGTAGATATCATTTCCCCTCTTGCCAAGATGATCATAATGAGCAGTAAGAAAAACGTATTCACTTTTTTTATCGGTGCCTTTAATGTAGCCGATCACATTGCTTGCCGCAGAAGGAATATTAATTTTCTTGTAGGATAATTTCGTTTTGATTTTTTTATCAAACACTACTTCATTAAGTTGGTTTTGTGCTTTGGCTGCTGCCATCACAGAGGCCATTTGCTGCGTTCCAAGAATATCTTTTGCTACAGAAGTGGTAATTAAAATGATGGGCACTTTATCATTGTCTGCATTTGTAGGCCGCTCAACGTACACATTTGACTTTAAAGAATTGATTGCCATGCGTACAGGTAAAGTGTCGAGAGAAGTGTTTATTAATAATATGGCTTCGGCGCCTTTCTGTTTGGCAAGAATCGCTTTTTTAGATGAACTGGTAGCCCACGCAGATGCTTTGGCCGTGCCACTTACAAGAGATTTGCCATCCGCTTTTGGTTCTCCAAAAAATACCGCGACTACTTTTCCTTTTACATCTTTGCCTGCATAGTCATCATAATTTTTATCGCTAATGCCGTAACCTGCAAATATTATTTCTTTTGATTTGAATTCATCATCATTTCCGCTGCCTGGCGTCATGATATAATCTTTTCCATAATCATACTTTTTCTTGCCAATCTTAAAAGTTTTTGGGATAAGTGTATCCTTCCGTAGCGGATAATTTTGAATGTAATCATTTAAAGAGACAGGGCTTTGTAACCCGATATTTTTGAATTGAGTCTCAATATAAGCTGCGGCCTTTCGCTGGCCTTCAGTACCTGTTTCTCTTCCTTCCATTTCTGCTGAAGCCACTACTGTTAAGTGTTTTTTAAGATCAGCTCCGGTAATGGTTTCCGAATACTTAAGTGCATTGCCGGATTGAGAAAATAAATTAGTGGTAAAAAAAAGAAGGAGGATAAGACCTGCCGATCGGATTTTCATTAATGATATTATCTTTTAAATGTACGGCAAATATAAAAGCATTTGCTGTTGCTGTATAGGCTCTTATACAAGGTTAGCAGAGGAACATGCTATTTTCTTAACGCGGGTTGCGTGACGCCCTCCTTCGAAATCTGTATGCATAAAAATTTCAATCATTCTCTCAACAAGCCCCTCTCTTACAAATCTTCCGGGAATGCATATCACGTTTGCATTATTATGCCTGCGGGCGAGTTCTGCAATTTCTTCTTCCCAACAAACCGCCGCTCTTATCCCCTGGTGCTTATTAGCAGTTATTGCCACTCCGTTTGCGCTGCCGCAAATCAATATACCAAAGCTTGCGTCCTCGTTTTCTACAGCATTCGCGACGGGATGTGCAAAATCGGGGTAATCAACCGAATCAACTCCAAAGGTTCCAAAGTCTTTCCAGGTAACACTTTTACCATCAAGAAAAGAGATGACATCTTCTTTGTATTCAAACCCTGCATGGTCGCAGCCAAGCGCAACTGGTTTTGATAGATTGAATGGAGACATAACGAAGTATTTTATACTTTAAAGGTAATAAATACTGTGGTATGTGCTGTGTAATTATAGATCAGTATTTGTGATTTTTTAGGGAAAGAATATAGAAAACCGATGCTAATTCCGCCTCCAAATCTTCTTAATTAATCAATAGCATCATATACAAGGCCCGCCACCAGAGCATATACTGCATGATGAAAAATGTCAATTGCAATATCTTTTGGTTCCCATTCTGTAACAGGAGGTGCAATACCAAGCTGGGGCTCAATAGTAATGGCTGTTCCCCAAAGAGCCGCCATGTGTGTTGCAGTTGCCGCAAACCCCGTTAAGCCAACCAGGGAAAACAATCCCCTTGCCACTCCCCATGATGTTCCATATACCCAATGGACTTCATTTGAAAAATCTTCTTTGTTACCAGGCTCTGCTTCAATATGCAAGGCCTTTTTTACAGCTTTAGCAGGGGCATTGCTGGGCTTTCGGTTGGTGATTCTCATTTCAATCATTTGCGATACAGTCATAGCAAGCGTTCCGGCTACACCGGCGATCATTCCTTTGCCAATCGCAGCTCCAATGTCTCCAAGGATGGTTGCTTCGTGTGATTTATTTTTCATATTTATTTTTTATTATATGAGATGCTCAAAAGCCTTGCCATTTGGTTCTTATATCCAGCAGCGTATTTTTTTAAAAAATACCCAGGTTGGGAAAATAGTAATTGTGTAAAAAACACCTCGTTTGAAATCTATGATTTAAAAGACTCCTTTAATAGGTGATAACCGGGTTTTACTAATAAGCGTTTGCAAAAAGCTGCGCTTTAATTGCAGGTGTTAGCTTGAAGTAATTTATTTTTATGAAAAATTACACTTTCGTACACTTGATTAATAATCTAAATTGCCAAAGAATTTCTTAACCTAAAAAATAAATTTCAATGAAAAAGTTAGTTCGATCTATTAAATTATCAGCATGCATATTAGCTGTAGTATTTAGCATGGCAGCATGCAACAGTGGTAGTTCAGATAATACAACTACCGCCACAGATACATCTGACAGTACCATGGCTATGAATACACAAAGTACCACTGCAGATACAACGCGGAAAGAACATGCTGCCGCAGTGTTAAGTGGTGTATTTCCTGACACAACTGTTACAGGCAATGTAACTTTTGATGCCCAGCCCGATGGTAAGGTGAAAATGAAATTAGAAATTTCTATTCCTAAAAAAGCCAACAAGAGTGTGGCGGTTCATATACATGAAAAAGGAGATTGCGCAGATATGGGCAAAGCTGCAGGCGGCCACTGGAACCCTACAAATGCTCAACACGGAAAATGGGGCAGCGCCAGCTTTCATAGCGGCGATATTGGAAACGTGAGCCTGGATGCAAAGGGCAACGGCACAATGGAGATGGAAACTGATCTTTGGTCAATAGGTGGCGGAGAGAAAACCAACATACTTGATAAATCAATCATTGTTCATGGTGGCACGGACGATTTTACTTCACAACCATCAGGCAATGCCGGTACAAGGATTGGATGTGGAATTATTAAATAAAATAAAATCATCAATCCCGCTCTTGAGTTTTACCAGGAGCGGGAATGATTTTACAACCCTGGATTATCTTTTTTAATACTATAATGATTGTGTAATTCTTTTGCGTAATCAATTTCCAATGGCTTCGAAGCGTCGTATTCAGGACTATTTTCTACCTTATCCATAGTTACATTTACAGTAAGCTCCTGGTTATTCCATTTCACTTCTTTTATCCAAGCCGGGGAGAGCAAAACTTTCTTCCCGGAAAACCAGCTACCAGTTTTTACAACTACGAAAGTTATGTTCCAGGCATCTTCGTCAAAAAGAAAATCGGCTACTTCTCCAATTTCTCCATCAGTAGCATGGATGGTGTATCCTTTTAGCTCGTCAGTACTACGTAAATGTGTTTCAATTTTTGGCTTCTCAACTTCTTCATTAGTCTCACCCGGTTCGGCTACTTCTAAAATTGGAGGCAGCGGAAAAACGCCCATCATGCCTATGCCCTCACCATACAATCCTGCATCATAATAACTCTGCCAGGGATAATAGGCAAACAATTCATCTTCCTGCTGCCTGGAGATGGTTTTATCGGTATCAATATCGGGGCTTTCTTCTACTTGTTTCCTGGTAAGATTTGCCGGTAAAATTTCATTATCCCAGTCCTTGTGTAAAATTGCTTCGGGTGAAATGAGCACTTTGCGGCCAGTTAACCAACCCCCGGTTTTTACGATAATATACCTGATTGTCCAGGTTGTATCATCAAAATAAAACTCTTCTACTTTTCCAATTTCTCCATCTGTAGCGCCGATGCTAAAACCGGCCAGGCTGTTCATACTTCTTTGCATAAAATATTTTTAAAAGATAATTTAGTTGAAGTTCATATAAAATATAAAGTTAGACAACTTCAAAAAATAAACAGAATCATTTAATAGTGTTGTCATAAACCAAGCCATTCTAAAAAAATAAAAAATTATAAGCTACGCACGAATCGACAGATACTTTAGCTTTGTCCTCCCTGCAAACAATTGAAAAATATCTCAATAAAATAACATGATACATAAAATAGCATCTTCAGCAATTGTGCTTTTCACTTTTTTCTCATGCGCTACTAATACTGGCAGTGATAAAGCAAACCCGGTAATAGTAGATGTTTCAGGAAAGAAGGCTGATAATGCAACCCCTGGAAAAGAATATACCTACGTTTTAAAAACACCAACTCATTCATGGAAATTACCGGGACAATTGATAGAGGTATCGGGCAATACCTGGATTGATAACGATCACCTTATACTGATTGAAGATCTGCACCCGCTTTTATATTTAGTTAAGATTGATGACAAGAATGCAACCCTGGAAAAAGCAATAAAGTTTAAAGACGAGGACAAAGAGAAATTTGATATTGAAGATGTGACGATTGTAAATGATGTAGTATATGCGCTATGGAGCCATGGTACTTTATTTAAAATATCTGACTGGAGAAATAAGCCCGAGGTAGAAGAAATTAAAACTTTTTTAAAGAAGGAAAATAATACAGAAGGGCTGGGTTATGATCCTGTAACAAAAAAATTATTAGTGGCTTGTAAAGATGAATCTGGTGTGTCAGGAGAAAAAAAATCTACAAAAGCGGTGTATGATTTTGATATGAGTAATAACACATTGAGTGATGAACCATTTATGCTGATTCATAAAGGTGATTTTAAAGAACTGGCAGATGAGAAACTTGACTTTAATCCTTCGGCCATCGCTGTGCATCCTGTAACTCATGATATCTACCTTCTTTCTACAAAAGATAATAAATGCATGGCTGTATATTCACACGATGGTAAACTAAAAGCCTTTCAATTCATTGATAAAGACCTGATGCCACAACCGGAAGGCATTTGTTTTTCACCAGATGGTAAGCTTTACATAAGTTCTGAAGGGAAAAATGGGGAAGCCGGCAATTTATTTGAATTTGATGCGGTGACTAAATAAGTAAATAGGACTACAAACTTTATAATGCGATAGAAGTGTCTCAAGAGATCGCAACTTGGGTGGTGAATTAAGTGTAATTTGAGGTCACCTATAGCATTTGGGCGTTCGCCGATTATCCTGATTTAACTTCTAAAGTTTCAGCCTTAAGCTTGATTTAAAGCGTCAACAATATTTCAGATAAAAATGTAATTTGCAATAAATAGTTTTTAAGCCTTCAGCGACTGATACAAAAAAGAAAACTCTCAGATCCAAACGCAGTTCAAGGGATAAGCCAATGTCCAAAGTGGAAATGTTTCAAAAAATGCTTGCCGATCAAAAAATAATTCGGAAAGCATTGCAAAATGGTATTCCATTAAAAGAACTTGAAAAAACTCAGGCTTTAAATTTGCAACCTTACCAGATCCGAAAAATAGATGATCAGGCTTACGAATTCAATACCGAAAAAGGTATTGGATATCTTTGTTCTTTTCTTAGCTATGCCGAATATTTTACCAAGCGACCTTATATTGCATCCTGCTTTTCTCTTTCAACCTGGAACTAAGAAACAAAAATGCAAAACTTCCCAAGGGAACTGACAAACGCATTGCCGATACCATTATTACCGATGTTGGAGATTTCCCTGAAATCAAAAATAAATGCTGTTGTTTATGTGTGCCATAACTCTGATGGTAGAGAAGCAGCTCGTTCAAGAAAATTCCTGAGTTGGTTTGATTATTACGAACATCCCTCAAGCAAATTATACAGGTGTCTAATGACTTTCAGGCTGGTGGTTTGCATATCTACACTTGTTTGCTTGTTCACAAGAAAAATAAACATATTTCCAAGTGATACTTGCTTATCCTGATTTAACGAAGGAAGAAGATAAGTAGTTTTATTTTATCAGTAAGGTCGAAACAAGGATGCATTTTATTTCAGCTTATTTTTTAAGACATATCGTTCTTTTTAATTTTTAACAACAAAAATTTCCTCCCCAATCTTCCACTCATTCTTCATCACCCTCACAACAATCTTCACATCACCAATCAAAACTTCTACCTCATAGAAGCCTCCCCAGAAACTTATCTTTTGTATTACTCCTTTTATGCCATCACTTTTATTGATAACAAATTCTTCAGGCCGTATCATTACATCTTTACCGTTCGTCTTAATACCAAGCAATGCAGCCTGTACAGGTTTCAGCAAATTATATTTACCAAACATTCCCGCCACATATTCATTCACCGGTTGATGATAAATTGTTTGCGGCGTTCCCTGCTGAATAATCTTTCCTTCCTTCATCACAATAATTTCATCTGCCCAGGAAAGTGTATCATGCGGATCGTGCGACGTGAGCAAACAAGTGATCTGTAGTTTGTCTGTTATTTCTTCCAATACAACTTTTAATACGTCTGTATGTATCGGGTCAAGATTTGAAAAGGGTTCATCCAGTATCAACATCTTTGGAGATTTTACGAGCAACATGCATAATGCAATGCGCTGCTTTTCTCCACCGGAAATTTGGTTGGTCCTGCGTTCCAGCAAATGGCTGACCCTGCATATTTCAAATAACTGCGTTGCTGCTTCTTCCTTAATTTTGATTTGATGCCAAATCAAATCTTTTACATAATAGTTATTAAGTAATTCATAATGCTGCGACAAATACGCAATCTCTTTATGTCCCGGATATAACTGTTCCTGAGGCCCACGTACTCTTTCTCACTGAATATTGTGACACCACTGTCCGGCGCAACATGCCCGGAAATAATCTTAAGCAGTGTGGATTTACCTGCACCTGATTCGCCGGTGATCGCAACCTTTTGTAACAACTCTTGTTGAAAGCTTATATCATCAATGATCGTTCTGTCCGGATACTGCTTGCTTATATGTTGTACTTCTAATAATGCCATCACGAAACACTTTTATCAAAAGTACAATTGAATAAACCGGATCAGTTATTTTAACTGCGCTCTCTTGTGTGAGTAATAAGATTCAAACTTATTCAGTAATTAAAAACTGGGATTGAACTATTTATCCAATATTGGTATCGTAGCCTTTCGTAGCTGTGACTGCAATTACTATTGCCTCATGTCTTTTATTTTATTCATGGTCACATATTTTATATTAATCAGTTCTTCTTCAGAAGAATAAAAAATTTAAAAATTAATTCCTTCTATCTGCACATTATGTATTTGCCAATCGTCAAAGTCTTCATTTAACCCGAATTCAACAAGCCATTTTCCTTTCAAATTAATTTCTTCCAAAGGCAATACAAGTGTTACATCATACATTCCTTTTACATTGCAAACAGTATCCTCAATAACGCAATCAACATTTGTTATATCGTTGAGACTGATGTATTCGTATAGTTCCTTAAAGCGGTTTACTATTTTCTTAAACTCTTCTTCAT
>JBBPZF010000467.1:0-2180 GCA_038199105.1 Chitinophagales bacterium
CATTAAACATTATCGACGCATGTGAATAGCGAAAATTTTCGTATGCCTCTCTAAGATCGCAGTGTGCATCTATCTGAAGAATTCCAAAATCGCCAAATTTTTCTGCCATTGCTTTATAAAATCCTAAAGGCGTACTGTGGTCGCCACCAACAAGGCCCACCAGCTTATTCTTATTCAGCAATTCTTTCGTTTGCTCGTACACCCAGTTATTAAGAAACTTGCTCCCTTCATTTACTTCCTTAAGTGTCTTTGTCATGAACTTATTGTCTTCAACTATCTCACCCTGCGAAATATAATTTATGTACAGCTCTGCTTCCTTACGCAGGTAATCACTCTTCATCAGAATTTTTTTATCAATATCCCGCATGTAGAAGCCTTGCTGCCACCCATTTTTTACATCTTCATCAATAAGGTCTATCTGTAGGCTTGCTTTACATATTTTTTCGGCAGCCCTTGCTGTACCTGCTTTATAGCTTACCGTTACCTCCCAGGGCACAGGCAGCAAAATTAGTTTTGCATCTTCTTCAGTAAAAGGAAGCCCGAAAATATTGTTATTAGGATTGCCCACGGAGTTGGGGTCAAAATTTGATAGGTCTGCCATGGTTATATCCAATAATTTTTTAGAGGTGCAAAGATAGTAAAAGGCGAATAGTAATCCTTTCCGTTATAGATTAAAGAAATCTCATACTTTATTATAACAACATCCGTTATAGTTCTATAAAATTTTTAACTCTTTTTGAAGTAATTTCGCAACCAGAAAAAAAGAATAATGAAAACTTCCAGCATCCTTATTTTAGTTGTTATTGCTGCGGCAATTGGAGTGCTTTTAATGTATTCGGTAGATTTTTCAACGTATGATACTATCGAATCAGCCAAAGCAAAGCAAGGTAAATATGTTCATTTAATTGCAAAGCTTGATAAGTCAAAACCGATACAATACGACGCTATTAAAGATCCAAATTATGTTTCTTTTTATGCTACAGATAGTCTTGGTGGAAGTACGCAGGTTATCTATCGTAATACTAAGCCTCCCGAACTTGAGCAAAGTGAAAGGGTTGTTTTAAAAGGAAAAATGGAAGGATCGATATTTGAGTGCGATAATATTTTACTTAAATGCCCGTCAAAATATAAGGACGATAAAAAACAACTGGAGAAAACAGTTACACAATATTAAGACTGCTACATGAAGTTTGAAGGTGAACACTTATTACCTGGAGAGATCGGTCATTTTTTCGTATTACTTGCTTTTGTTACCTCTTTAGTATCTGCGATTTCTTATTTCATCGCTTCCAAAACTATTTTTGAAGATGAAAAGCGCAGGTGGATTTTATTTGCAAGAGGCGCATTCTTCATCCAGCTTTTTTCGCTGATCGCTGTTTTCTCAACCATTTATTATATCTGCTCTCATCATTATTTTGAATACTTGTATGCTTACAAGCATGCTTCGAAAGAACTTGAGCCAAAGTACTTACTGGCTTGCATTTGGGAAGGCCAGGAAGGAAGTTTTTTACTTTGGACCCTGTGGCACGCCGTGCTTGGGAGCATTCTCATTTTTACAAATAAGAAACGGGAAGCCCCTGTTTTAGCTATAATAAGCTGTGCACAGGTTGTACTGTTGCTGATGATCATGGGCATTTATGTTTTTGATGTGCGCATCGGGAGCAGCGCTTTTGTTCTTACCCGAAACGAAATAAATGGCCCGATTTTCAGTCAGCCTAATTATCTTGATTTTATTAAAGATGGCATTGGCTTGAATGTTTTGTTAAGAAACTATTGGATGGTTATACATCCACCTGTTTTGTTTTTAGGGTTTGCCAGTACGATAGTTCCATTGGCTTTTGCATACTCTTCTTTCAATGGAAAAAATTTTGGCGATTGGGTGAAACCTGCTTTACCATGGGCTTTATTCAGCGGCTGTGTATTAGGTGTTGGAATAATGATGGGAGGAAAATGGGCGTATGAATCATTATCCTTTGGCGGTTACTGGGCCTGGGACCCGGTAGAAAACGCAGCACTCGTTCCGTGGATGATTATGGTGGCAGGCTTGCATTGCATGGCGATTTACAATGCCACTGGAAATGCTTTAAGGGCGTCTTATCTTTTCATTATACTAAGTTATTTCTTTGTTTTATATTCTACGTTTCTTACCCGTACCGGAATTTTAGGTGACACATCCGTGC
>JBBPZF010000468.1:0-5861 GCA_038199105.1 Chitinophagales bacterium
AGCCCGTATCCCAATTTCTTTTGAAGATTTACAGAAAGGCGAAAAGGCGATGCGTTGTCATGCATCACAGTATTCACCCGCGGAAATGGATGAAGTAACCACCTGGATGCGGCTTACAAAAGACACCGTGTATTTGCGTCCTTTTTTGCCGGCAATACATGTGCAGCATACTTTATATTAATTATATCAGGAACCCATAATATCAATAGAACAATTTGATAACGTGACGCCTGGGTTAGATGAGGCTTTATAATATAATTTATGTTAGTTGTTGGATAAATTTGTGCAGGTTTTTCATGTCAAATTTGCCTGTAAAAAGATTGGCTTTATAGTTGTTTGGTTTCCATAAACTAATAAAATAATTATGTCAAGCGAAAAAGCAATATTAGCAGGTGGTTGTTTTTGGGGAGTGGAAGAATTGATAAGAGATCTTCCGGGTGTAGCATCAACAGTGGTTGGATATACCGGTGGTGAAGTAAAGAATGCAACTTATCGCAATCATGGCAACCATGCAGAAGCAATAGCCGTCACTTTCGATCCGGAAAAATTGACGTACCGGAAGCTGCTGGAATTCTTCTTCCAGATTCATAATCCTACTACCAGGAACAGGCAAGGCAATGATACGGGAGCTTCTTACCGGTCAGCTATTTTCTATCTCAGCGATGCACAAAAGAAGACAGCACAGGATTTAATTAGTGAAATGAGCGCATCGGGCAAATGGCCCGGCACCGTTGTAACTGAAGTGGTGCCTGCTGCTGATTTTTGGGATGCCGAAGAAGAGCATCAGAATTATTTACAAAAACATCCGCATGGTTATACCTGCCATTATGTGAGGCCCGACTGGCAATTACCTGAAGTAAGTAAAGTATAATAAGAGTATAGTTTGGTCTCTCTGGCCCGGCAAACGATATAGCTTGTCATAATGCACCATTTATATAATTCAAGTTCTTTATTTGCCAGGTAATATTATAGGCTATTTTAAATTTCTTCCCTGCAGTTTTATTGGTTATAGTTAGATATAAATAGCTTTCTAAAACATAAAGCTATCCAATCACTTCATTTCACGCCCTGTTCACGCACCCCTTTATCACTTTCACGAGGTGATGTATATCGAAAGGCTTGGAAATAAAATCGTAGGCATCGCATTCTTTTAATATTTTTCCTTTATCAGCATTTGCGGAGAAAAAAATTACGGGTATATCGCATGTATGGCTAAGCTCTTTGTAAACTTCTGTTCCCGGTTTCCCGGGAAGTGTAACGTCAAGCAGGATCGCATGGGGATTGCATTCTAAAACTTTTGTTGGTACGCCAAGACCAGTATTGTGTGTAGCTACATCAAAACCGGCCTTGACTAATATGAGGCTTACCGCCTCTAAAATATCTTCATCGTCATCAATTATTAGAATTCTTTTCAAAGTGGGGCGGTTTAAGTAAGCAAATATGTTATCATGTTTGATGACGGTTGTAATACCAGGGCAAATCATGTACGAGTATATACTGCACACGGTTTTGAAAATGCTGAGATAAAAACCTCTACAAGGCTGATAAATTATCCGGATTTGGAATGAAACAAGCGCAGGATTGTATGCCTAATCTTTCTTTTTTGATTGCATGAACTCAGTAGGTGTCATATTAAATTGCTTCAAAAAATTCCGGGCAAAATTACTTTGAGAGCTATAGCCTACAATGGCCGATATTTCATAAATTTTATAATCGCCCTCCGCCAATAGCCCGGCAGCTTTTTTCAGCCTTACGATATTAATAAGTTCCAGCGGCGTTAAGTTAGAAATAGCCTTGATCTTGCGGTAAAGAGTAATCCTGCTCATGTTCATTATGCCGGCAAGATGCTCCACATCCAGGTCCGTATCTTCTATTCTTTTTGAAATAGTTTCGTTCAGTGTTTCCAGGAAACGTTCGTCTGCTTTTGTATGCGCCATGCTTTTTATGTGCACGAGTGGCGAGCTCGCAAAAAATTCCCGCATGATATTCCTGTTGGCCAGCAGGCTGGATATTTGCGCCAGCAGGTGTTCTTTGGAAAACGGCTTTTCAATATAGGCATCCGCTCCCAGCTCAAGCCCTTCCACCTTTGATTGTATGGTATTTTTAGCCGTGAGTAATATCACCGGAATGTGGCTATAATCAAAGTTTGATTTTATTATTTTGCATAATTCAAAGCCATCCATCTCCGGCATCATTATGTCGCATATAATCAATTGTATCGCTTCATTATTTAAAATTTCCAATCCGTCTTTCGCATTTTCTGCTTTTAGGATGGTGTATTTATTATTCAAAATCCTTTCAAGAAAATCAAGTATTTCTTCTTCGTCGTCAACAATCAAAATTAATGGGAGCATAGTTTTTAGTTTATTGTCATCATGTTATTGTCGCGTTTACCCTGCTCTCATGTTCATGCTTGAGAGGTAAAGTAAGGACAAATGTATTTACAGCCTTCTTATTAAATTTTATGTATAGTTTTCCTGTTTGCAACTCGACCAAAGATTTCGCAAGCGTGAGACCGATACCCGTGCCTTTTTGATTGTGTGTTTCTTTTAACCGCTGGAATGGTTTAAAAATTATTTCTTCCTGGTCAAGTGATAATATATATCCGTCGTTCTCAAATTCAATGGTGAATGTGCCGGTGTTTTTTTCCAGCGGGTATAGCCTGATGGTTACTTTTTTATCCGCATATTTTACTGCATTACTTATTAGGTTGCTGAAAATTTTTCTTAACGCTTCTCCATCTGCGTAGGCGGTCATATCATTGGCAGGGATAATAATATTGTAATCAAGCTTTCTTTTTTTAGCCATTATTTTAAAGCTCAGGCAGGTTTCTCTTAATATTTCCGTCACGTTCACTTTTGTAAAATACAGGCTAAAGCCTTGGATTTCTGTTTGCCTGAAATCTAACAATTGTGATACGAGGTTCATAAGCCTGTTAGTGTTCCTGTCAAGGCAGGCGATATCTTCTTTAGTATCAGGTGTATCAAATTCTTTCTCCATCAGGTTTTCAACCGGGCCTTTTATAAGCGTAAGCGGTGTCTTTATTTCATGCACTACATTAGTAAAGAACTCAATTTTACTTTCATAAATTTCTTTCTCTTTTTTATTTTGTTGCCTTTTATGGTAATTAGTAAAAAGATAATAGCATAAAAGGATCGCAAGTATAGTGTATAGCAGGTAGGCCCAGCCTGTCGCCCATAAAGGCGGAAGGATTTCTATGACAAGTTTTTTTTCATTGCTCCATACGCCGTTCGCATTTGCTTTAAGCTCGAATACATAATGGCCGGGTGATAAGTTGGTAAAGTAAACTTTGCGGTTTGTTGGAATGGTTGTCCATGAATTATCCAGCCCATGAAGCTGATAAGCATAGCTCGTCATCTCGGGGGAGATATAGCTCAAGGCAGCAAAGTCAATACTTACAGAAGATTGATAATACGGTAAAGTGATTTTATCAGTATAAACAATTGACTTTTTTAGAGTAGAGCTATCATTTACTGTTAGCTCTTTATTGAAAACCTGGAAACCGGTAACATACACTGGCGGTACAAAACTTCTTTCTAAAAAATCATCCGGCATAAAAGAGATCATTCCTTTTACGCTCCCGAAATAAAGCCGTCCATGTTCATCTTTATAACCCGAGTGATAATTAAACTGGTCGTTGAGCAGGCCGTTATCTCTTGTATACACTGTGATGTTTTTAAAGCCGGGTTTGAAATTCACCAACCCCCGGGAAGTGCTTGCCCAGAGATTCTTATTATTATCTTCTAATACCTTAAAAAAGAAATTAGTTGGCAGCCCATCTTTAACGGTATATCTCGTAAAATTTTTTCTATCGCTGCTTAATTTACAGAGCCCGCCACCTTCCGTAGAAAACCAAATGAAATTATTACTGTCTTCATACACATCATTCACGGCATTGTTTGATAGGCTGTTTGGATTGTGTAATTCACTCTGCAAATGGCCACTATTATGCGTTACAGGATCAAACCAAAAAACTCCCTGGTTATTTGTACCTGCCCATATTATTTTATTATGATCTTCAATGATGCTTGTAATTAAACAATTGCCGGGTACTTCGGTAACCCGTTCAAATCCGTTAGCTGTCGGATTATTTTTGCCATAACTATATCTATACAAACCATTGCTGGTACCAACCAGTATGCCCCCATAAGAAACAGGAATAAAACAAAGAGCGAAATTGCTTTTTAAATCTCCTTCTCCCGGGCCGGACATAAAATGTTTTTTTATTTTCCCGGTTGGTATATCCATTATATCTATACCATGCTCGAAAGTTCCTATCCAAAGATCATCTCCATAAGCAAGAAGGCCATGAACGTTTGAATAAGCGATACTCGTTTTATCTCCTGTTGGCTTAAAATGCACCAGCGTGTTTGTGTTATTTTTTATTTCATTTAGCCCGGCATCTTCTGTGCCTATCCAAAGGTTCCCGAACTTGTCTTTACATATTTCGCGTACTGCATTTCCGCTGATGGCATTCTCCGTGTTTCCTGGTAAATATTTTCTAAAAGCTGCATTTTGTTTTGCATAATAATTTACGCCGCCAAAAAATGTTCCGGCCCAAATGCTGCCTTCCGAATCTTTGCACAGGGCATAGATAGCATTATCATTAAGGGAATAAGGATCATCAAATTTCTTTTTGAGATTTGTAAAAATTCCTGTATCAGTTCTGTAAATAAAAATTCCTGACTCGGTTGCAAACCAATATTCATTATCACTATTTTTAAGAATATCCCGCATAAAAATAGCTGTCTTATCAGGGTTGTAGGTAAGAATGTCTGTGTAGGTAAGAGAATCAATATTAAACCTCTTCAGGCCCTGGCTGATTGTGCCAATAAAAAGAGAATTAGCATCTCCTGCATGAATTTTTTGTATAAATCTCGAGGTAGGAACTTTGGAATGCGAAAAGACATCATAACTTTTAAATGTTTCGGAGGCTGCATCAAATTTTTTCAACAGGCCATCAATTGTTGCTGCCCATATATCTCCTTGCTTTGATAAACATATTGTGGATGCATAAAAATACGATGACGGGCTAAACTGCTTTAATGAATTTGTTTTTAGATCAAGCCTGCATAGTGTGCTGGAAGAGATGAACCACATTTGTCCTTGCATGTCAAAAGTTATATCATATATATTAGGCAACGAATCAATCACCGTTTCGAGGCGTTCCTTCCTGGGATTGTACTTATACAAGCCGCCCTGGCCGCCAACCCACAACACACCATCTTTGGCAGGTAAAATGCAAAAGATATAATCGGTAGAGAGATTTTTTTTCTCTGCAACATTATCCATTCTAAATACCTTAAAATGAAATCCATCAAAACGATCCAGCCCGTCTTTAGTGGCAAACCACATAAAACCTTTTGAATCCTGCCTGGCAAAAAAAACTGTATTGTTTGAAAGGCCATTTTCTACCTGGAAATGCTTGAAGTAATAAGGCTGGGCCTTAGCATTCGTTGCTGTAAAAAAGAAGATGACATACAATAGTGTGAATAGAGTATATCGGTGTGCAATATGCTTGTGTGATATAAAGAAATGCATACAATAAGCAGGTAACGTTTAGCAATCAAAACTCAGGGGCTCACCCGGTCTTTTCATCCCGAAAGTTATAAAGAAAATTATTATCGCCCGATTAAAAATCTTTCATTTGGCTGAAATGCAGGCCGTCATTAGCTTTCACGACCCCTTTCCTTCGGAGAGGGGGGTTGTCCAAAGGACTCCCATGGAGGGGAGTGAGGCCGGTGTGTTAAGAAATTGTAACATATCGTTAAAATTTAGATACTATTTGAATAGCGTAAATGCCATATTATGACTTTCTTCACACTTTAAATGATTGCTTA
>JBBPZF010000469.1:0-3740 GCA_038199105.1 Chitinophagales bacterium
AGGTGAATGGCATCCTGAAAGGCTTGTTGTGCTTGAGTTTCCATCGGTAGAGCGCGCAAAAGAATGGTGGGCATCACCGGAGTATAGCAAGGCAAAATTGTTGCGCCAGCAATCTGCAAAAACTAAAATGATTTTGATGCAGGGCGTGGAGAAGTAATTTTTCAAACCGCCACAAATCGTTTCTCATTTATGTAAAAAGCCTGGATTCAATTCAGCACATTTTTATCGCTCATTGCAATTGCATGTAAGCGAGTATTTTTACGAAATTTTCCAAAACATTTGCATTTTCCAAAATAACGTATAGTTTTGCACCCGTTTGGTCTAGTCTCTTAGACACTCAACATTCCCAATCCACTATAGTATTATAAGCCGCCCACAAGAATAGATCTCTATACTTGTTTCCAATAGTACTTTTCAAAAGACCAACTGCCAGGTCCCCATATCTTTTGCATCTCCTTTACCATTTTTATTAATTATTCAAACCACAAGGAAATGAAAAAATTTTACACACTCGTGTTAACTGTACTAAGCTTATGCAGTTTCCAATTTACAAACGCTCAATGTAATGGCATAAAAGGCCCCAATTTATTAGGCGCCAAAGGCACTTTCAGTGCACCCTTCATCACCGTAAATACAAGTGCTTCCGCCTGCACCAGCTCTGGCACAAGCACCTACAATCCAACGGGCAATATCGGTAATGCTTTAACGGGATGCACCACCACAGGGCAATCATTGCCATGTTCTGATTATAAGTACACCTTTGCAAGCGGCGGCCTCGGCCCGGAATTCAGGTATTCCATCATTAAAAACATTGGCGACGTGAATGGCGGAAATTGTATCAAAGGCGATTGGAAAGGAACAGACCACACAGGCGATGGCGGCTACTTCATGGCGGTTAACGGTGCACCAGATACCACTTACAGCAAAATATTTTATCAAATAAAATCTATTCCTGTTTGTATCGGCACCACCTATGAATTTTCTGCATGGGTGCTCAATATTTTACCCGTTACAAGCGCATCAGCCCGCGCCGGTACAGAACCGAATGTTTCTTTCATAATTAACGGAGTAGTGATAGCCAATTCGGGTCCTGTCGCCTACAACATGGCTCCTACTTGGGTAAAGGTGGGCGGTTCTTTTGTGGCAACCACTAACACAGTTGACTTGCAAGTAGTAAATGCGACGGCTGTTAAATCAGGCAATGACCTTGGCCTTGATGATATTTCAATAAATGTTTGCGAATCTCAAATAGCGGTTAACGGTCCCACCAACTTATGTTCGGGCACCAGTGTATCTGTAAATTATGTAGTGACCGATAATAACCAAGCTAACACATGGTACAAGTTCCAGGTAAGTAAAGACGGCGGGGCCACTTTTGTTGACAGTACTACCGGCCAACAGGCGGTTTACAACGGCAACAGCTTCAGTTTAACTCTAGACCTCGGCATTGTTAGTTCTTCTATGAACAATTATAAATACAGGCTTGCAGTTGCCAGTTCCAAAGCAGGACTTGCAAATTCTTCTTGTGTTTATTTTAATGATTATACACTGATAGTTGCTGATTGCGGACAACATCTTCCGGTTACTTTAACTTCATTCACCGGCAGATATGCTAATGGCGCTTCCACTCTTGATTGGCAAACCAGCCAGGAACTTAACAGCGATCGTTTTGAATTATATAAAAGTGCAGACGGCCAGGATTTCTCACTTGTTACGACTTTGAAAGCTGCTGGTATAAGTAATTTGGTTAAGAATTATTCTTACCGTGACAATACATCAAACAGTGGAAAATATGTTTACTATCGCTTAAAGCAGGTTGACATAAATGGTAAGTTTACCTATTCTTCTATAGTGAAGCTTTCATTAGAATCAATGACTTCCGTGTCAGTATATCCTAATCCTTTCAGCAATGAATTCACTTTGTCTTTTAGTGCGGGCAAAACTGCAAAAGCCACGCTTAAATTGCAGAGCAGCACAGGACAAACTATTTTTACAAAAACAATTTCTGTAAATAATGGTAACAACTCAATATTGGTAAATAACCTGCCAACCATGAATCCGGGCATTTACTACATGGTGATTTCAAATGAAGAATTAAACTTCAGCAGCAAATTGCAAAAGTTATAATTATTTTCTTTACCAAAATTTTTCAACCGCTTTAGATCTTTTCTAAAGCGGTTTTTTTTTGTGTTTTTCTTTTGTTGAAAATTGCGGGATTGACTTTTTTTGAATTAGCTGAATTGAACAAGATTAAGATGAAAAATGAAATGTAAGAATTGTGGAACCTCCTTGCCGGTAAGGTTTAGGGTAATATTTTCTCCACTCTACATTTTATACTCCACACCTTTATACTCTAAAATTTTTCTATATGGCAGCTTCACGTCCATTTTTATTCCGGCATGTTTTTTATTCTTTGTTTTAAAACAAAAACTCAAACAATGGAAAAAATAACCGATCTCAGCGACCTTTTAAAACATGAAATACTCGACCTGTACTCAGCAGAAGAGCAAATAATCGAGGGATTACCGAAAATGATTGATAAGGCAACAGATTCCGAACTCAAAGAGGCATTGAGCCATCATCTGCAGGTAACTAAGATTCACAAAGAAAGACTTGATGATATAAAAAAGTCTCTCATGGACGAAGATGCCGATACGCAGGATAATGGGTTCTTTTCGAATCTTTTTGGCGGCGTAAACTCCGTAACATGCAAAGGCATAGAAGGCCTGATCAAAGAGGCAGAGAAGATGATGGGCGAAGACATGACAACGGAAGTGATGGATGCAGCCATCATTGCAGCGGCACAAAAAATTGAACACTACGAGATTTCCGGCTATGGCACAGCACGTGCTTACGCACAGGAGTTGGAACTAGACTATGTTGCTTCCTTATTAATGCAAACGCTAAACGAAGAGTACGAAGCTGATGATTCGCTGACAGAGTTAGCCGTTGGCCAGCTAAACATTGAAGCTGAATTTGCGGAAGATGATGAAGAGGAGGAGGAGGAGGAGGAGGAGTAATGTCTTTTATTATAAACGGGCATAAGCGGTGGTTCCGGGAATGTTTTTCCGGGGCCATTTTTTTAAATACATGATTTATTTTTTGATAGACTGATTTGCTTTCGAAAGCGAAGAAAGTGTAGGCAGTCTATAATAATTTATCGAGCGTGATAGGAAAATCTTTCACCCTTTTTCCGGTGGCATGAAAGATAGCATTGGCAATGGCCGAAGCAACACCTATCACGCCAATTTCACCAACTCCTTTTACCCCGAGAGGGTTTACAATGTTGTCTTCTTCTTCCACAAAAATCACTTCTATATCATGTATGTCTTTATTAACAGGAATATGGTATTCAGCGAAATTATGGTTCATGTACCTTCCAATATTTGTATCCATTACAGATTGTTCCTGCAACGCCATTGATATGCCCCACACGATGCCGCCCAAAACCTGGCTGCGGGCAGTTTTTGGATTAAGTATCCTTCCGGCGGCAACAGCGCTCACCACACGCCTGACTATTATTGTACCTAAATCTTCATCCACGGCAACTTCAGCGAATACTGCAGAATGCGTATTCAGTGCATATTTTTTCTGCTTGGGCTTATCTGGCACTGCTGATGATTTCTCTTCTATTTTATCTGTGTTGGTTTTAGAAAAAATATCATGGATAGAAACATGCTTTGTAGAATCGGAAAGTAGAATTATCTCCCCATCTTCAAATTTTACCTTTTCAGGCTTTG
>JBBPZF010000470.1:0-2368 GCA_038199105.1 Chitinophagales bacterium
GTATCTTTTATTTTCAAAGAAAAAGTCTTTCGACAAGGTCAAGAATAAAAAAGAAAAAAAAGAAGAAGTAACAAGACAAGGCTGGGTGAAATGGTTTATCCTGAAACCATGGATAAGCTTCATCTTTATTGCCGGATTGGTTATTGCCATTGTGTTGATTCTTCCAAAACTTCAAACAGGTTTTCTTCCCAAAATGGATGAAGGAAGCATTGTGCTTGACTATTCCTCTATACCTGGTACATCGCTGGAAGAAACCAACCGCGAATTGCAGGCGGTTGATAAAATAGTCACCTCTATACCCGAAGTTAACGCCTACTCCCGCAGAACAGGGACACAAATGGGATTCTTTATTACAGAGCCCAATACAGGAGATTATCTTATACAACTTAAAAAAAACAGGAGCAAAACAACCGATCAGGTCATTGAAGAAATACGCGTAAAAATTGAGGCATCACAACCGGAATTACGTGTTGACTTTGGCCAGGTAATAGGTGATATGCTTGGAGATCTTATGACCTCCGTACAGCCTATTGAAATAAAAATTTTTGGCGACAACATTCAAAAACTTCATGACTACGCAAAGCAAGTGAGTAATGTTGTTCAAAATGTAAAAGGCACCGCAGATGTATTTGATGGAATTGTAATGCCCGGCCCTTCTTTAAGTATCGAGCCTGACTATACAAAAATTGCTCAATATGGCATCACGCCTACTGACCTTCAATATCAGGTTCAGACGAACCTTGAAGGGAATTTAGCAGGGGAAGTTTTTGAAAACAACCGCATTGCACTCGTCAGGGTCATTTATCCCGGCAGCAGAACCAAGAGCCTGGACGAACTAAAAAAAATGAAGATTTTTTTACCTGATGGCAGAGTTAAATCCATTAGTGAACTGGCAACTATCAAGCTTAACGAAGGTGATCCCGAAATTCATAGAGAAAATCTTCAATCAATGGGCGTTGTTTCTGCCAGGCTCGAGAACCGGGACCTTGGCAGCACCATGAAGGACATTAAAAATGAATTGGGTAAAAAAATTAACCTTCCGCCAGGCTATTTAATAGAGTACGGTGGCGACTATGCGCAGCAACAAAAATCTTTTTCCGAACTGCTGACTATATTAATTGCTTCCAGCATATTGGTATTTGCTGTAATTCTTTTTTTGTTTAAAGAAATAAAAGCTGCCTTCATTATTTTGATCATTGCGGTGCTGGGCATAGCCGGCAGTTACCTGGCTTTATTTATTACGGCTACTCCTCTGAATGTAGGCAGCTATACAGGCCTTATTATGATCGTAGGAATTATCGGTGAAAATTCAATCTTTACTTTTTTGCAGTTCCAGGAAACCTTGCACGATAAAAATGTGGACGAATCTATTGTATATGCCATCTCGACTAGGCTTCGCCCAAAATTAATGACGGCTATAGGAGCCATCATCGCTTTAATGCCACTTGCTTTAGGCATAGGTGCCGGCGCACAATTGCATCAGCCTTTAGCCATCGCCGTTATCGGAGGTTTTATTGTTGCGCTGCCGTTGTTATTAATTGTGTTGCCATCTATGTTAAGGCTGCTTTATAAAAATTATAAGCCGCAGCAGCCACAGCCTGTTGTTATTGATAGTGAAAAAGATATTATCTAATTAACATTGCGTGCATCATTGTAGAGATAAAAGTTTAAAATTAATTATTTGAAAATCAATACATCTTTTCGTTGAAGATATAAAACGGGCGTTACAAATTTAAGTGCTATATCATATAAGCCGACCGCCTGCAAGTTCTCAACGTCTTGAGAGAACCAGACTTTAAAAAATGTAAATTTGCTACCTAACGATAGACAATTTGAGTACTTATCACAAAATCATTACCGGGGACAGCAGGCAAATGCTTGAATTAAAGGACAATTCAATGCACCTCGCCATTACATCGCCACCTTATTGGCAGCTTAAAGATTATGGCACAGAAAACCAGATTGGTTTTCACGACAGCTATGAAGCCTACATCAACAACCTTAATCTTGTTTGGAAAGAGTGTTATCGTGTATTGCATAACGGCTGTAGACTTTGCGTAAACATTGGCGACCAATTCGCACGTTCTGTTTATTACGGCAGATACAAGGTCATTCCCATCAGAGAAGAAATAATTAAATTCTGCGAGAACATTGGGTTTGACTACATGGGTGCAATCATTTGGCAAAAGGTAACGACTTCAAATACAACAGGCGGCGGCATCCAAATGGGTTCTTACCCTTATCCAAGAAACGGTATCCTCAAAATTGACTATGAATTTATATTGATTTTCAAAAAATTAGGCGACGCACCCAAGCCAAGTAGAGAACAAAAAGACGCATCCAAAATGTCTCCCGAGGAATGGAATAC
>JBBPZF010000471.1:0-8341 GCA_038199105.1 Chitinophagales bacterium
AAAATCTTTTACTACGGCACTCACAACAATATTCAGTTTACCATCAACTGAAATTATTTTTCCAATCGCATCAGTATTGCCAAAATATTTCTTTGCTGTGCTTTCATTAATAACAACAGAATTGTATTGGGGAAAAGGATTATTTGCATTGCCTTTAATTATCTTATAATCAAAAACAGAAAACAAACCTGCATCAGCGAAGAATGCGTTAGGCTCGGTAAAAACCTTATCGCCGTATTTATACAAACCATAATAATCACTGTAAGAAATTCTCACAGCATCTTTAACAGCAGGTATAGTTTTCTTCGCCATATCACCTATTGCAGATGCAGTTGCCGTCCATAGCTGGCGGCTGCTGCCTGTGCCTACCATGTTCTCGAGACGATAAATATTTTTCTCTTTCGCGTTGAACGAATCGAAACTATATTCATCCTGTATCCATAACAATATTAGTATGCCGATGCAAAGGCCAACGGCAAGGCCACCAATATTGATGAGTGTATAAAACTTATTCTTTACTAAGTTTCGCCACGCGGTTTTTAAATAATTTTTGAACACGATATAGGCTTTAAGTTGTAAGTGTTATGTTATAAGTGTCTTCATTCAATATTTAAAATTTACCATTCAAAATAATTCATTCCGTTCTCAAACTCTTCACCGGGTTTGCTATCGCCGCTTTTATTGCCTGAATGCTTACCGTTAGCAACGCAATTAAAATAGCAATGCAGC
This sequence comes from Chitinophagales bacterium, assembly GCA_038199105.1. Lineage (GTDB taxonomy): Bacteria > Bacteroidota > Bacteroidia > Chitinophagales > Chitinophagaceae > Ginsengibacter. The sequence goes on from JBBPZF010000471.1 coordinate 730, forward strand.
CGGATAATAAAAACATCCACCATTGTATATCGATACGGTAGGCAAAATCCTGCAGCCATTTGTTCATAGCGAACCAGGCAATGGGAACGGCTATTACAGTAGCTATGAGTACAAGCTTTCCAAAATCTTTGCCCAGTAATATGGTGACCGATGCTACAGATGCGCCTAACACTTTTCTCACGCCGATTTCTTTTCTGCGTTGTGCCGTAATAAAAATTACAAGTCCAAATAATCCAAGGCAGGCAATAATGAAAGCAAGTACAGTAAAAGCCAATGATAATTTTCCTGCTTTTGCTCGGCTGCATATTGCTTATTAAAATTCTCATCAAGAAAATGAAAGTCTGCCGTATTATTGGCATCAAATTTTGCATACGTTTTTTTTAAGAAAGCAATGCCGGCGGCAGCTTTTCCCTTTGCAATCTTTACATATAAATTATCCTGTTCCTTATTATTTGGCGGCATCAGCAATACCATAGGCTCAATTTTATGCTGCAATGAATAGGAATGAAAATCCTTTATAACGCCAACCACTACACGCTTACCCAGGCTGTCGTTGTTTATTGTGTACTCCATTTTTCTTCCAATCGCATTTGTGTAGCCAAGCGTTTTCATCAGTGTTTCATTTATGATAACAGCGCCATCTTTATCCGTGGGCATGTCCTTTGAAAAATTTCTTCCCTGCAGTAAATGCATACCGTTTGTTTTTAAGAAATCTTCATCTACATACAGCTTATTTGCCAGTTGTGCTGTTGGTTGCATCTTACCATTTTTTTCAAAAAAGAAACCATTTTCATTGAGGTCATTATTGCCGATAGCATTACCTGCTGTTGCCGCACCTTCAATCAGCGGACTTTGCAGCAAAGCGTGTTTTAACGCGGGTATTTCGCCGCGTACTTTCATATTATCAATATGAAAAGTGAGCACCTGCTCTTTATTAAAGCCGAGATCTTTCTGCGAAACATATTGCATTTGCTTATAAATAATAAAAGAGCCGCTTATTAAACAAACTGCAATTACAAACTGGAATACCACCAGGGATTTACGGAGCACAACGCTTGCACGCATACTTCCCAATTGGCCTTTGAGGGAGGGTATCATTTTAAAACGGGATAAAAACAGCGCAGGATAACTGCCACTAATGATACCCGTTAGTAAAGTAAAAATGAAAATTAATCCAATTGTGTTTATTACACCAAAACGCCACAGGTCCAAATCTTTCCCGGCAAGCTGGTTAAAAAGAGGCAGGCTTAATTTTACTAAAAGGCAACCGATTATTGCCGCTATCAATGCAACAAGCAGCGCTTCAGAAATAAATAATCCAATCAAATGTTTTTTACCGGAACCAATCACCTTTCGTATGCCGATTTCCTTTACACGCATTACAGAGCGAGCCGTAGAAAGATTCATATAATTGATCAAAGCAATAAGCAAAACCAGAAGGCCAATTATAATAAACATATATACCCGGCTGATAGTACCGTTACTACTTAATTCATAATCTAAATTTGAATGCAGGTGAATAGAAGTAAGCGGTTGCAGCTCTATATTGAATCTGGTATAACCCATTTCCTTAGTAATATCCTTTTCAAGAGGAGCCAGTTTCTTTTCAAATGATTTTATATCGATTCCCTTTTTTAGAAGCAGGTATGTATAGAGATATAAGTTATGCCAGTCTCCATTTTCAAATTCATCTCCCAGGGAACGAATGCCGCTGAACTGCAGGTGAGAATTCTTCGGCATGTCTTTTATTACACCTGTTACTTTATTTGGATAATTATCGCTTCCAAAAAATATGGTTTCATTAATAGCTTTTGCGGGGTCGCCAAAAATTTTATTAGCCAGGCTTTCCGTGATTACAATAGATTGCGGCTGAATTAAAGCAGTGGCAACATCACCCTGCAAAAACTGGTAATCAAATAATCTAAAAAAAGAATTTTCTGCAAAGCAAATATCATCCTGCTTAATAATTTTATCATCATAGTGTATTACACCTCCCCCTTCAACATCAATCCGTGCTGCAGCTTCTACTTCCGGAAAATTATTTTTAAAAGCCGTTGCAAAAGGCGCAGATGTAGGAACTATATTCATACTTCCACCATCCCAGCTTGTATGCTGTACCACCCGGCAAACACGATTTGCATTGGTGAATGAACGGTCATAACTCAATTCATCTCCGACATATAAAGCAATCAACCAAAAAGCAGCAAGCCCAATGGCAATACCAATTATATTTATTGCTGCATATACCTTATTACGTTCAAGGTTTCGCCAGGCCGTTTTGAAATAATTTTTAAACATTAGTTATGATTTAAGTGATACTTTATTTTTATTTCTAATCATTATCGCTATTCCGTTCGCAAACTCTTCACAGGGTTTGCTATCGCTGCTTTTATTGCCTGGAAACTTACCGTTATTAACGCAACCACCATGGCAATCAATCCTGCCAATCCAAAAATCCACCAGTGCAGCTGAATTTTATAAGTAAAATCCTGCAGCCATTTGTTCATAGCCCACCATGCAACCGGGCTTGCAATCAGCATTGCAATAAATATTAAAATGATATACTCTTTTGAAAACATAGAAATAATGGACGAAACAGAAGCGCCTAATACTTTCCTGATACCTATTTCTTTCGTGCGCTGAAAAGCAGTAAGAGCAACCAGCCCAAATAATCCGAGACAACTGATTAAAATAGTAATGATCGTCGCAAGGTCAATTAGTTTTCCTATCTGCCTTTCCTGCACATACATCTTTTCCAATGTTTCATCATAAAAGCTGAAATGAAAGCTTTCTGCAGGATAAAAATGATACCACTGCTTTTCAATTTTGCCCAATGTCTTTTGCCATTGCGAAGTGGTATGGCTGTTGAGTTTAATATTAAGAGTTGTAAGATCATCCCTGTTATTGGAAATAGCTAAAGGTTCTATTTTGGTATAAAAATCTTGTGTATTGAAATCTTTAACCACGCCCACTACCGGTAGTTTAGGATTCCCTAATTGCCCGATCATTTTTCCGACAACATCCTGCGGATTGGCAAAGCCAAAGGCTTTTGCTGACGACTCGTTAATAATAAATTCGCTGGTAGTATCTGATGCGTGAAGATTTCTGCCGGCAAGCAATTTTATCTGGTATAGGCGCAGGTAAGAAGTATCGCCGGACTTTTTAAAAGTCTGAATTGTAACGGGAGGTTTTCCATCTGCCTCATACACAAAAGGGCTTGATGAATAGCCGGATGATAAAGGCGCATTTCCAAGCGCTATATTTTCAATACCTGATTCGTTCTTTAACTGCTTTAGCAGCGTGAATTGTTTATCCTTATATTTTGGATCGTCAAGGTATTTCCAGGGGATGCTTACCAGCACCACGGCATCTTTATTAAAACCCATTTCGGCATTCAACGTGTAGCGCAGTTGCAAGCCTACAATCATCGAGCTGGTGATGAATACCAGGGCAATGAAAAATTGAAATACGATAAGTGATTTTTGCAAACTGAATTTTTGATGTGCGCTTTGAACAACCGAAAAATTCTTAAAGACATTTACTGTTTTCATCTGGGTGATAAGCCAGCCGGGATATATGCCTGCCAGCAACGTAATTATGAAAGCAAGCGCTATCATAAAAATGATGACTTCGAAAACAGAACCATAAGCGGTTACACCTGCGGGAATAATATCCTTTAAGATACCAAAACCCAGGCTGCTAAATACCAGTGAAAGCAGGCAGGCAATTATGGTGGCCACTAACGTTTCATTAAGAAACTGTTTGATCAATTGCCAGCGGTTGCTTCCCAATGTTTTCCTTACGCCGATCTCTTTTCCTCTTTGCGGAATCTGCGCAGCGCTCATGTTGATATAGTTAATACATGCCAGCAGCAACAGGAAAAACCCGATGCCCATTAATCCGTAAAGCACCGGTTTGCTGGTTTTTGTAACGCCGTATTCTTCCACATCTGTAGCGAAATGCACATCCTGCACCGGCACGAGTGCATAGCTTTTTGACATTTTCACCTCCTTTCCTGTACCTGCTTCAAAATCTTTATACTTCCTGGCAGAGAGTGCATTGATCTGCTGAAGAACGGAAGAGGCTTTTGCCTTGTTTTCTATTTGTATAAATAATTGATCACTGCCATTTGTGTTGGTCCATGAAGCAGGCTGAAAGCCCTTTTGCGGAAGCGACACGAATTCCTGGTAAATGAATTGCGAAGGTGTGGCGTAATCAGCAACAATACCGGTAACGGTCCTGTTAACCGTATCTGACCATTCATAATAAGTGATGCTTTTATTGAGGATTGCTTCCGGTTTTTGATTGGGGAAATATTCCCTTGCCCTGCTTTCGGTAAGTACCACATCATTCGGCCTGTTTAATGCAGCCGCCTTGCTGCCTGCTATCCATTTGTAAGGAAGCATATTAAAATAGGACGCATCGGTTGCAATAATATTATCCGGATCTTCTTTGGTGAAAATTTTATTGGCCCTTTTTATTTCAATACTGTTCACACTTTTTTTGAAAACAGGTATCACATTAGCTACGCCGGGAATTTCTTCCCTGATGCCTTGATACAGGGGTGCAGCTACACCGCCCATTTTTGAATTTTTCCTATCTGCCTTATTAAATGTGGTGATTACTTTATAAGTATTTTCTTTATCGGGCAAAGTATGTTCATAGCTGAATTCATAGCTTACAATACGGTATATTATCCATACCGAACTTATGCTTATGGCCAATCCAAAAATATTCAGAATGGTGAATAATCTATACCGCCAAAGATGACGCAATACGGTTTTTAGGGAAGTATTCATTTTATAATGGTTTAGATAATTTATGATAGTTGGCTATTTGCTTTAGGAGTTTTATTTATTAATCATTTCACTCACTTCTCAAACTCTTCACCGGGTTTGCTATCGCTGCTTTTATTGCCTGGAAGCTTACCGTCAGCAAAGCAATAAACATCGCCGAAACACCTGCTATTAAAAATATCATCCAGCTTATTTCGATACGGTATTGGTAGCCTTGCAGCCACGTGTGCATCATCCACCATGCCACAGGAAATGCAACGATGCACGATAAACCAACGAGCTTTAAAAAATCTTTTGATAGTAAGCCTGCAATACCAGGCACGCTGGCGCCAAGCACTTTTCGCACGCCTATTTCTTTTGTTCTGCGTTCTGCGGTGTATGCAGCTAAGCCAAACAAACCAAGGCACGAAATGATGATAGCCAATGCAGCAAATATGCGGGACAATTTACTAATGAGTGATTCACTCAAAAACATTTGATTGAACTGTGCATCTACAAATTTGTATTGAAACGGGTAAGCAGGATTATTCTTTTTCATCACCGCGCCAATCTTTACTAAAGCCTCGTCCATACTATTTTCGGGCTTAACCCGCAAATACATTTTATTGGTATGCACAGGTGAAGTGCATATAAACATTACAGGGTCTGGCGTGCCATACATGTTGCCATATACAAAGTCGTTCACCACACCTACCACGGTGGCGGGCGTATTACTCGTATCACCTTCGTACCTTATTATCTTCCCAATAGCGCTGCCTTTTCCCATCAAGGATTGCAAAGATTGTGTTATAATAACATTGAGTTTTTTACTATCAGCAGAGTCTGTTTGTATAAAGTTTCTTCCATCTAAAATATTCATTCCCGACGTTTGCATAAATTCCGAAGTAACATATCTTGTGGAAATAAGTATTTGTGCCTTTGGCGGTTTACCCTGCCACGTTAGCCCACCGGTATTGTTACCACCATAAAGCGTTGTATGATCAGATAAGGCAACATTCTCCACCACACCCGTACTTAAAAGTTCCTGTTTGAGAGAAGGATAATATTTTTCCACGTCGCCTTGCGCTTCAGCTTCTATAAGATTGTTTTTATTAAAACCAAGGTTCCTGTTTTTTACATGTTGTATCTGCTGGTAAATAATGATCGTGCTTATGATGAGAATTATGGAAATAGAAAACTGGAGTATCACCAGGCCTTTGCGTATAAGTGCCGCGCTGCCATCTTTTATCTTGGTTCCTTTTAAAGCAAATACCGGATTGAAAGAAGACAAATAAAAGGAAGGATAACTGCCCGCCACGATGCCGCATACTAAAGCGATCAATAGTAAAGCGGCTATGTGTAAAGGCTGATTGAATCCGAAGACAAGTTGCTTCTCTACAAGAGTATTGAAAGCCGGCAATACCAAAGAGATAATAAACACAGCGGCTACTGCAGCGAGTAAAGCCATAAATAATGCTTCGCTGATGAACTGCATTATTAGCGCTTTCTTTCCCGCGCCAAGTACTTTTCTTACACCCACTTCCCTTGCACGTTTTTCACTGCGGGCCGTGGCAAGGTTCATAAAGTTGATGCAGGCAATTAATAAAATAATCCATGCAATAAAGGAGAACAAATGTACATATTGTATCTGTCCTCCGCCGGTCTCTTTGCCATTCTCAAACTGGTCGTATAAATGCCATTTATTCATGCTCCATAAAAACGGCCGCGCAATGGATTCCGGTTCCCTTTGTTGTATAAAGCTATATAGTATCTTATTCACAGAAGCAACACTGGCATTGGGCTGCAGCTCTACGTAAGTGCTCAATGAATTGTTTCCCCAACTGTGCAGCCACGGGCTTTGATCATAGACAATATCGAATGGCGCAACAAATTCAAACTGCACTGATGAGTTGGAAGGAATATCTTTTATAATGCCTGTTACTACATAATCCTGCTTGTTATCAACACGCACGGTTTTACCAACTGCATCTCTCTCTGTACCAAAAAATTTCTTAGCTGTTTTTTGTGTAATAACCATTGAGTATCGCTGCGCAAAAGCTGCCTTTGCACTACCTTTTACAAACGGCAAAGTAAACATGCTGAAAAGAGAAGCGTCTGCATAGTAGCCGGCTGCATACATTGCTTTATCACCAATGGTAAACAATACGGCACCTTCATCGTAAATGCGGCAGGTATTGGCAATGCCCGGAATTTCAGCTTTCATCACCGGCGCCATCACGCCCGGCGTAGAACCAAATGTGGCGGTATAGGTATCATATTTCTGATTTTCCCTTACAAAATAGAGCTGGTCTTTTTTCGTATTGGCATTATCCCAGTTCATTTCATCTTCTACCCATAAAAAAATAAGCCCTGCGCAGGCAATACCTATTGCAAGGCCAAATATATTGAGGAAGCTGTAGCCTTTATTTTTTTGAAGGCTGCGCATGGCCGTCTTGAAGAAATTTTTTATCATAATTAGAATTACTATTTTTTTAAATTTTTTATTCCATCCTCAAACTCTTTACCGGGTTTGCTATCGCTGCATTGTCTGAACTATGATTTATCTGTCCAAAGGACTCCTTTGGAGATTAAATGATTTCTGTGATTAATTTTCCATCATTTCCTTGCACCTATATCCTATGCCTCCAACTTTACACTCAATTAAAATCAAGGTTTATCTTTCCTCCGCCTGCATCTACAGTTACTGGTACACCACCGCCATTTAGGGCGCCGTTTACATATTAATTGTATAACTTACCATTAAAAATTTAAAACATTCCCGTATATATTTTCATTGAGCTTAAATAAAAATCAAAAAAATAGTTTTTAATAAAAAT
>JBBPZF010000472.1:0-4737 GCA_038199105.1 Chitinophagales bacterium
AAGACCTTGTGTCCCGCCCTCCTATCGTTACGATTATGGGTCACGTGGATCATGGTAAAACGTCCCTGCTGGATTACATTCGCCAGGCAAACGTAATTGCCGGTGAAGCCGGTGGTATTACCCAGCACATAGGCGCTTACGAAGTAACCCTTAAAGATGGAAGGGCAATCACTTTTCTTGATACACCTGGCCACGAAGCGTTTACTGCTATGCGTGCCCGTGGTGCAAAGGTTACCGATATTGCAGTGATTGTAATTGCTGCAGATGATGCAGTGATGCCGCAAACAAAGGAAGCAATTTCCCATGCACAGGCTGCCAGTGTCCCTATGATTTTTGCTTTAAACAAAATTGATAAAGACGGCGCCAATCCTGAAAAAATAAAAGAGCAACTCTCTGCAATGAACATTCTTGTAGAAGATTGGGGTGGAAAATACCAGAGTCAGGAAATAAGCGCAAGGCAAGGTCTTAATGTGGATACACTGCTTGATAAAATATTACTTGAGTCAGATTTACTTGAGCTGAAAGCTAACCCTGACAAGGGCGCCAGCGGAACAGTAATTGAAGCTTCACTTGATAAAGGAAGAGGTTACGTAGCCACCATACTCGTACAGAACGGTACATTAAAACAGGGCGACCTGTTGGTTTCCGGCCAAAACTATGGAAGGGTAAAAGCGATGTTCAATGAACGGAATCAAAGGACAGACACTGCGCCACCTGCTACGCCTGTTCTTATACTTGGTTTGAATGGAGCACCGCAGGCCGGCGAAACTTTTAAAGTGTATGAAGACGAATCTGAAGCAAAAGATACGGCAAACAGGAGAGCTCAAATCCTTCGTGAGCAAGGAATTCGTGCTAAAAAACATATTACTCTTGATGAGATAGGAAGAAGGCTGGCACTTGGAAACTTTAAAGAATTGAACTTAATCATTCGTGCAGACGTGGATGGTTCTGTGGAGGCGCTGAGTGATTCATTACAAAAATTAAGTACAGAAGAAATTGTAGTGAGTGTAGTGCACAAAGGTGTTGGTCAGATTACCGAAAGTGATGTGTTACTTGCTACAGCATCGGATGCGGTAATTATAGGATTTAATGTTCGCCCTGCTTTGCAGGCTTCAAAACTTGCAGAGCATGAAGGTGTGGAAATAAAAACTTACTCCATTATTTACGATGCAATTGATGAGGTAAAGAGCGCAATGGAAGGTATGCTTGAGCCAAAAATCCAGGAAAAAATTCTTGGCATACTTGAAGTAAAAGAGACCTATAAATTTGATAAAGTAAGTGTGGCCGGTTGTATGGTTATCGAAGGAAAAATTGCCCGGAACAATCGCATCCGCTTAGTCCGCGATGGTATCATCGTCTTTACTGGTGAACTGGGAAGCCTCAAACGTTTTAAAGATGATGTGAAAGAAGTATCCAACAATATGGAATGCGGTGTAAGCATAAAGAACTATAGCGACACGCGGCCAGGCGATATGATCGAAGCTTTTGAAGAAGTTGAAATCAAAAGAACTTTATAATCGCTTCTTCCTTATTTCTTTTGCTTGGCCTTTCTTTAACATAATGCAGGCAACTTTTAACTATTCTAAAAAATTACTCACCTCTTAGATATGTACATTTGGCAAGTTTATAATTTTATAAACCTGGACGATGTGTTCTTAAATCAAACTGCACAAATGAAAAAAAGCATACTAACTATTTGTTTCCTTCTCAGCATATCTATTTCTTTTTGCCAGGCAAAAAAAGTAATGGCCGACAAGATTATTGCTACAGTTGGTGATAAAATAATTCTTAAAAGTGAAATTGACAACAGCATAATAGATATGCAACGGCAGGGAGTGGATGTTCCGGCAAACGGCAAGTGCCTTCTTCTTGAGCAGGCTTTGGGCTTAAAGGCTCTCGTTCTTCAAGCAGAAATAGATTCCATACCCGTTACGGAGGAAGAAATAGAATCGGATATTGATAATAAAATAAGATATTTTGTTAATCAATATGGCTCCAAAGAAATTGTAGAGCAGATTGCCGGCAAGTCTCTTTTTCAGCTTAAAGAAGATTTTAAGCAAACATTTCGGGAGCAAAAGCTAGCCCAGGGAGAACGTGATAAAATTGTGAGCGACGTAAGAATCACACCAAAAGAAGTAGAAGATTATTACAACACTATTCCGAAAGACAGCCTCCACTATTATGAATCTCAACTCGAAATAGGTGAGATTGTAATATATCCAAAGGCAAGCCGAGATCTTGAAACTTATGCAATAGATCAGCTAAAAGAATACAAGAAAGAAGTGGAAGATGGTACAAAGAAATTCGAAGTATTAGCATCTCTTTATACCGATGATCCGGGAAGCAAGGAAACAGGCGGGAAGTATGAAATCAACCGGAATGAAAAAACCTGGGATCCTATATTTCTTGCAAAAGCTTTCAGCCTGAAAGATGGCCAGGTTTCCAACGTGTTCAAAACAAAATTTGGTTATCACATCATTCAAATGGTGAGCCGCAATGGCGACGATGCCGTAATAAGGCACATTTTAAAAACGCCGCAAGTAAGCTCAATTGAAATCAATCAAACCAAAGAAAAATTAGATTCCATAAGAACTAAGCTTATTGGTGGTGATTTGCAGTTTGGCGCTGCCGTTTCAAAATACAGCGAAGATGAAAACAGTAAATTCACCGGGGGCCGCATCCCTGCGCGGGATGGAAGTACTTTTGTAAGTATTGACCAGCTTGATAAAGACCTCGTATTAATGCTGAAGGACCTTAAAGTTGGGGAATATTCTGCTCCTTCCGAGTTCTCTGATGATCGTGGCAAAAAAGGAGTTCGTATTGTTGACCTTTTAACTAAAACTGAACCTCATCGGGAAAACCTGAAAGATGATTATGATAAGGTTTCTCAAAGAGCATTAGAAGAGAAAAAAAATAATGTGCTGGAAGAATGGTTTGCGAAAAAAATTCCTACGTTCTATGTAAATATCAGCGATGAATACAAGTCTTGTCCTGAAATGAAAAAATGGGATTCAAATACGACGGTGCAGAAATGATGAGAATAATCTTAATGATTATTTTGAATATTATCTTCCGCTGATGTTACCCCCCCCGCGGATCATCAAATTTAATCCGCTCACTTACTCTTGTTCTGCAATTCTTTTCAATGGCACAAGAAAGCTTACGCACTTGGCAGCGCTTCACTTTGCGCCAACAGTTAACGTATGCTTGGACTAACAGGGGGATAATCTTAAAAAGATTCGGGTAGAAAAAAATGTATCACAGCAGGAGCTTGCCGATTTGATTAATACGCATTCAACACATATTTCCCGCTATGAACGCAACCTCACCGCTCCTTCTATTGACGTAGTTAAAAAAATTGCTGAAGCTTTAGACGTTAGTACTGATACTTTGATTTACGGAACTCAGGACGAGAAGGTAAAAAACTCTTTGAAGGATAATGAACTGCTCAACATGTTTACTAAACTGCAGTTGCTTTCCAATAAACAACAAGACACCGTAAAAGATTTAATCTCCGCTTTTATCCTTAAAGCTGACTTGCAAAAAAATCTTAGCGCTAAATAAAATAATCCTCGCTGCAAACAAGGACTATTATCTTTTTCATTTTAGCTTTAAGAAATTATATATAACAATTATACATACATGCTTTTAATTTAACGGCACAAGCTTAGCTAACTCACAAAACCATTGCTACAAAGCTTGCGCCACGCAACTACTTCATACTTGGACGAACAGTGGGGGGCTATGCTATGCTTGGACTAACTGGGGGGGACACCCGCCAAGAAGTGGGCACAGATACGCCAACGCTTCTTAGCCTTTGCTGCATATCTGCGCCAGTGCGGATACATTATCGAATTGGATTTATTTTTCTTGCTTTTTCAATTTCTAAATAAGCATAATAAAAATCCTTTTGTGTAATATACTTTTCTATACAATCAGCAAATACATTTAATTCTTTGGGATTAGTAATATAAACAACCTTTTCATTTTTATCGTATTTAGAAATGATTTTATATAATGGGTAGTGTAAAAGTTTTGAGGTATCGGTATATTTTGGAACGCAATTCGATAATTCATTAAGCATTTGATTTTCCAAAGCATAATTATAGTAAAATTTATACTTAAAAGGTGTTTTAGAACTATCGCAAAATATCAATGCTGGAATAGGCTTATTCATTTCTCCGGTATATTCAAAAATTAAACAGTGAAGAGTATTAATTGATTTATGACTTTGAGGTTTGCAACCCAAAATCATAAATAAAAACATCAACAAAATTTTCATCTTATTTTATTTTAAATTTTCAAATAATTCAATGAAATATGTTTGTAATCCAATCAAATATTCTACCTAATATGCCCACTTTAGCAGAGTTTATTAATGAAAGCTGAAAGTGAGAAGCATTTTCAATTTTTATAAACTTTACAGATAAGTTCCCTGAAGAAGATATATTAAAACCATAAGTAAGTGTAGCCATTTCTTGATATAGTCCAGCAAGATTAGACCCTACAAGAGAAAGTTGTGCATCCCAATTAACATCTTTACCTGATTTTGGTTCTCGATTAGGGCGGTCATAAATCTGGCGTCATAGCCTGCTGCCATCTCCCTGGCGGGTGTCCTCACCCGACATTCTTCAATCATAACTTATCCACGTAATGTGTAAGGATATTAAATTCATCTTCTCCCGTTTCATAAAATCTGGCTGATGAAAATCTATACTCAATAGGGTCTTTACATAG
>JBBPZF010000473.1:0-8290 GCA_038199105.1 Chitinophagales bacterium
ACTTTTGTAAACAACATCCCGGTAGTTACCTCCTATTAATCCACTTATGTGAAAGTCATTGACTTGCTTATCAAAATTCAGGATAAGGTCAGCGTTGGTCTCCAGGTTATAAATCTGTGTTTGGTTAAATTGTCCACCCTTGCCGGAACTCCTGTTATTCGCACTTCCCGACTGGGTGATACCCTTGCGATATTCATTGTAAAAATCTGTCCCGATCCTGCCCATAACATTAAACCAGTCATTCACTTTATATTTTACCGAAGCATTACCATACAACCTGTTTCTCAAAAGCTTATTGGTATTAGTAAGCCTGTAATATTCATTATCCAAAAAGGGTGAAATGTATCCTTCGTTGCCTTCCTTTTTAAATTGCTGCCACATATATTTAGTATCGATATCTCTTTGAAACCAGGCAAAGTCAATCATTGAGCCAGAATAGCCATTAAGCGGGATAGTAGAATTCTTTGTAAGGTAATTTACATTGGCTTCTACAGAAAGCCTGGGGGTTGGTGTAAGCGTAATGTTAGCCGTCAGCGTGTTCTGTTTTTGCCCTGTATTATATTCGATTCCCTGCTGATCTGAGCGGGTAAATCCTATTCGCCCTGAAGCTTTGTCGCCTCTTGAATATACGGCTACACTGTGCTCTGCCGTGTTACCATTCTGATAGTAATCTTTCACATTGTCAGGCCTGGATATCCATGGACTGTTTGGCCCTGTTGACCATTGGTCCAGCAAAAGGCCGGCATCCAACCGTGGCCCCCAGCTAACGGGATTGCCATCGTTTACACCGCCGCCATTTCCATCCACCCAATTGTAAGCATATTGTTTTGCATAATCCTGGTAGCTTAAATCAGGATGATCTCTTTTCCAGATAAATTCGCTTCCATTATTACCCCCTCCATATTCATTTTGAAACTTTAAGAAGTAAGCTGGATGATCCATTACAAAGGAGCTGGAAAGGTCGACGCCAAAAGACCTGGCGCCCGAATTGCCTTTTTTAGTAGTGATAAGAATTACTCCGTTAGTAGCACGGCTTCCATACAAAGCTGCAGCTGCGGAACCTTTTAAAACGGAAACCGATGCAATATCATTGGCATCAATATCTGAAGTCACATTTCCATAATCGAGACCTCCACCGCCATCAAGGCTACTAGCGGAATTGTTAATTGGCGTGCCGTCAATAACAAACAATGGCGTGTTATTTCCGAGCGAAGCATTGCCGCGAATGGTAATCCGCGATGATGCTCCTATAGAACTTCCGCCGCTCGTTACCTGCACGCCAGCTATTTTGCCTGAAAGAGAATTTACGAGGTTAGGGTCTTTCGCCAGGTTCACCTGGTCACCTTTTATTTCCTGTACAGCATAACCAAGAGACCTTTTTTCCCGCTTTATACCCAAAGCAGTTACAACAACTTCGCTTAATGCCTTATCTGAAGTTTGAAGGCTGATACTTAATTCATTCCCTTTCCCTACAGCGAAAGAATTATTCTGGTAACCCACAGAACTAATCTCCAAATGCTGCCCGGAAGCAGCCTTTATTGAAAATCTGCCCCGGTCATTTGTGGTCGTGGCTTCTTTTGTTTCAATTACCGTAACGGTTGCCGAAGGAACGCCATTCCCGTCAGCATTAAAGATCGTTCCACTTATTTGTCTTTGCTGCGCACTTACATCTATACAAAAACTTAGAAGAAATAAAGTAGAGCAAAATGAGAGGATGTATTTTTTCATAAACAACTGATTTTGGTTTTTTAAATAACCGAAATTATAGGTCTTTCAAAAAAAAACCTATCAGTATTCTATCGAATCATTGTCTTATTTTAACTATTTCAGGATAATGAAATCTTGAACTCAAAGCCTTATTGTGGTGTGGATGTTATTTATCTTCTTCTTATTTATCACAAAAAAGAACCGAAGAATAGCGGAGAAGATTTTATCTAATAAGGAACTGTTATCCTGGTTTCCCGAGGTTGAACCTGGAAAACGAATAAAAAGAAACAATGAAAAAAGATGTTGGAAGCATCAGATTTAAAAAGATGTTGCCGCAAATTTTGAGTGGTGAATGATTTTTTTAAGCTTTTTGATTTTGTTGCATCAGAAAGAGGAAACAGAACGCTTATGAAAAGGTGCGTGGTGATTGAATCACCCGTTAGTAACAGCTCGCAGCTCATAACGTAAACTTGCAACCGCATTTCTGCTATCCAAAGGAACGGTATAGTAATTTTCATAGAGTGGCGCTATCTCTCAGTCTTACTATCCAATATTGTAACGACGGCCTTTTTAACTACGAAATTTTTTGTTGCCAGCGGATGGGAAATTCCTTCGATTATTATCAATAAATCCTCCCTTTCCACCGGTAGGTTTCTCCGGTAAATTTATTTTTTAGAGACGTGGTTATTACAAACCCCTTCTTCCAATCAACAGCCAGGGCAATGTGGTCACCATTGGCAGGATAGTAAAACTTGTAAGACCTAATCCTGCATTATGTAGAAACTTACGGCGAGAATTTACTTTTCATCTATCTGGTGAGAATTATTGTTAGATTGATTGCTGCTACCATCAGATAGTTGGAATGAAAGCAAACATTTCTGTATTGCATTAACCAAATGGTTCAAGTAACGACTTGCTTGTTTTTGAAAACCATTTTGGACCTTCATCAGTCATGTGTACACAATCTTCCAGCCGTATTCCAAACTCGCCGGGAATAGCGATCATAGGTTCTATGCTAAAACACATTCCGGGCTGCAGTAATCTTTTACTGCCCTTTAACGCATTGCCCCATTCATGTCCATCCATTCCAATACCGTGGCCGGTGCGGTGTGGTAAACCCGGCAACTTATAGCCCGGCCCAAAACCTGCATCTGTTATTACCTTTCGTGCAGCCGCATCTATATCTCCGCATGGAGAACCATTTTTTGCAGCAGCAAATCCCGCGGCCTGTGCTTCTTTTTCAAGGTTCCATACCGATAGTTGCCGGGGTGTAGGTTCGGCGCCAAATACAATTGTCCGTGTAATATCAGAACTATAACCATGAACCCTGCATCCACAATCCATCAGCACTATTTCTCCCTTCTTCAATTTCGATGGTGTTTTTGTGCCGTGGGGGAAAGCTGCATCTTTACCAAAAAGACACAATGCAAAATCAGGATCGCCACCTAAGTCCCTTTGTGCAGACATAATCGCCGAGGACAATTCCCCCTGGGACATACCCTCTTTTAATTGTGCAACGCAATGTTGAATGGCCGCCAATGTAATATCATTTGCTTTTTGCATCAGTGCAATCTCGGCTTCCGATTTTATGATACGACACTCAGCCGATACAGGATCTCCGCTCACATATTGTAATTGCGGCGCCTCTTTCTGAATACCATCAAGGATAAAATAGCGAAGCCGTTCCTCCATTCCTATGGTTCCTTTTTGTATGCCCACTTCTTTAAAAACATTTGCGATCAACCGGTAAGGGCTTTCGTCTTCCTGCCAAACATATACATCGTTGCCGATAGTTATTTGTTCTCTCAGCCGGTCTTCTTCAAATGCCGGACAAACATATTTTACAGTTCCTTTTGCAGGAATAATGGCCACCATTGTTCTTTCGCTGGGCCACCAGCTTACACCGGTAAAATATTCCAGTGATGTACCGCAATCCAGCACTAATGCCCCCATATTATTTTTGGCAAGCAGTTGTCGCGCTTTATCAATTCGTGATTCTCTTTCAGCTTTCGAAATCGGTTTTGTGCCAGCAAAAAGCGATGCAAGGTCGCTTTTAGATTCCTTTGATGAATCCTGCGCTGAACAGGAATTGAAACCTGGGATTATGCTTGCAGTAACGGACAAAGCACCAAGTTTGATAAAATCTTTTCGTTTTAAATTCATAATATTAATCGCTAATAACGGTTTTTAAATAATATCCCTTCGGATCAACGACCGGCGTATAATTGCTTATAATTTTTGATCCCTTATCAGATTATGTAATTTTCTGAATGCCTGTATTGCTTAAAACATCAATATCCAAAGGCATCGGCAGGTTTGTTGATCGCACATTGTATTCATGGTACCCGGTTTGTTTAATCAAGATCTCAAGCTTTTTTGTTGTTCTTAAATAAAAATCAAAAAGAGGTTTCAGGTTCTTTCCTGATTCGCTGCTAAATAGTTGCTCCACATCATCGGTAGTGATAAAATTGTCATAAGTGTATTTAGGATCAGTGGCTAATTTTTTCAGTGTTGGAAAAAACAACGCATCGCCTAAAACATATCGCAGTGTATGCATAAAGAAAGCGCCCTTAGGATAAATATCACCTATGTACGCATCCGCTGAGTTCAATTCTTCCCCTTGCACTACGGGCTTTTCATTTTTAATTCTCAATTTGAGAACTACCATCATACTGTCATAACCTCTTTCGCCATTTGCTTCGCGACAAAAAAGCGCTTCGCCGTAGGTGGTAATGCCCTCCTGTATCCACATGTGTGCCCAATCTCTATTGGTGACTTTATTGGCAAACCATTCGTGGGTAAACTCATGCAAAAGATTTGAAGAATACTCCATGTTACCAACTTTTTTAGTTTGAAAGTTTCCACTCGGTCCTCCATAGGTGATCATGGTCTGGTGCTCCATTCCTGAGTTAGGAACTTCTGCAATGCCGATCTTTTCCTTCGCCCAGGGATATTCACCAAAATATTTTTCCAATATCCTGGTATCCCGTTCACGCAGGTCCAGTACTTTTTCGGCATTGGATTGATGTTCTTCCAACACATAAAATTCCATTGGGACTATATTGCCTTCGATGGTGGTGTAGGTACGTTTAAAGACCTTGTATTTGCCAATATCAAATACAATACAATAGTTGCTAATAGTATAATTTGTTTTCCAGTGAAAAGTTTGTTTATTCTTTTTTGAAATTACACTTTGCAGTAGCCCGGGGCCTGCAACTGTCAATCCTTTCGGCACGGTGATGAACATATCGACTCCTTCGTTGGGTTCGTCACTGGGATGATCTTTGCAAGGAAAATAAATTTTCGCTCCCTCCAACTGGCAGTTTATGGCTACCCAGGGATTCCCGGCACTATCTTTTTTCCAACTAAAACCACCCTTCCATGGCGGTTTTACGGCTACCGGGGGTTTGCCATTGTATTCTATTTTGATACTTTGCCTGCCCGCCTTAAAACCTGCCGAATCAACTACATAAATCAAATCATGGTCCCGATAAAATGATACCTTCTTTTTTGCAGCGCTGATCTTTGTTATCTCTAAAAAATGAACCAGGTCAAACAATAAAGTGTCGGTTGGTTTTTCTAAGATAAGATCAATCGTTGCGTATCCGCTAATTGCTTCGTTCGGTATATCCACATCGAGCGCCAAAATATAATGCCTGATATCCATGTTTGCCTGTAGCGGTTTCAACTTACCTCCCGAACTCATATAACTAATATCCCTGTCCTGGGCAGTAACACCCATAATAAAAAAACAGTGCAGGAGGAGTAGATAAATTGTTCTTTTCATATTCCGGTTTTTATTTTGATTTTGAATATCGGGTTTGTTTTATAAATCTCATATCCTGTTTTCAGTCTTTCGGATTACCCATTTATTAATAGCCAGTAAAACTAAAATAACAATACCCCACTGAAGTAGTGTTGTCATCAGGCTTGACGGCGCAAAGGGATCATACCATACACCGTTCATTCCGTCATTGATCAGCCACCAGGAAAGAAGAAGAACTGAAGCTATGGGTACAAACCAGGTGATAATCAAATCCCAAAGCCGCCCTGGTTTGATGTCTTCCGGGTTCTTATCTAATATTTCACTTCTGATCTTTGAGGCTCTGAACCGAATGATAACAAAAGCAAAAAGGCCTCCGGACAAAAGAAGTGCCAAGCCCCAGACAAAATCCTGGTTGTTAAGAATATCCAGGTTCATTGCCGACGGGATACCAAAGAGGTAACTTACTGCAACAAGTAATACTATCGCAGCAGATCTTTTCATACCCCCGTCTACAAAGGTTCTTACGGTCAGTTCCAACTGCGAAATAAGCGATGTAAAGCCGGCGAGTGTCAGCCCCAAAAAGAACAAAACGGTAAGTGCTTTTCCAAAAAGAATCTTTTCAAAAAGTTGCGGTATCCAAATAAAAGTAAGTCCGGTGGAAGCAGGCCCGCTGTTTTTCATCACGTCTAAAATCTCACCATTGGATTTACCGAGTTGCGATCCCATGATGGCGAAACAAGTTCCAAAAATCATGATGCCCGCAATGAAAGAGATAAAATTATTTCCTATGCCGGTTATCAATGCATTTTTCACAATACCGAACCTCATCTGCATATAAGCGCCGTAGGTAATGAACATACCCCACCCTGCTCCTGTGTCCCAGGCATTTTGTGTTAGTGCAGCTATCCAAATATTCGGGTCGCTAAACTGGTGCCAGTTAATTGTGAAGAGGTAGCGGATGCCTTGCATTGAACCATCCAGGGTCAAAGACCGCACAAGGGCAATGAAGATAATAGCCAGCAAAACAGGCATCATGATCTTATTGATTGATTCAATACTTTTTACTCCTTTCCAAATGGCTAACCCTCCGAAAACCATTACCACGGCGTGTGATACCAAAGGCCATCCACCAGATTGATAGTCATTCCATGTGGACATAGCCATCGCGGTGGAGGTAGGTAATTCGTTGAATAGCGTATGGCAAAAATAAAATACGCACCAGCCAACGATCACAGAATAAAAGAAGGTGATAGCTGTGGCAACGAAGGTCATAAACGATCCTATCCAGGCAAACTTTTTACCCGCAGTAGCCATTACAGCTCCAATGACACCTTTCCTGGTATTAATACCTACTGCATATTCTGCAATGATCAATGGTACGCTCCAAAGAAAAAGAAATAACATCCATACAAGCATGAATGCACCGGCACCTTCACCACTTCCATTTTGGGCTACTATCCGCGGAAAGCGCCAGATATTCCCCGTTCCAATGGCTATTCCAAGAGCGCTTAATATAAAGCCCCACTTTGAGGAGAATCGTTGATCGCTGTTCTGTTTATTTAATGACATTAAAACTATTAGTTACCGGTAATGAAATGTTGCTGTTTCGTTTAATGCTAAAGGTTAAGTTCTCTGAAATAAGAGAAGAATAATTTACTGTTCAGCACGCGAAAAATCCCATTGGAAGATGGCAAACTAATACAGAGTATATTGGACTCGTGGCTGTAGTCCAATGCTTTCCCATTACTTTCCACACGCATAACAGACATACCCTTACCTCCCAGGGAATCATCTTTCTTAATAAGGTCAAGACGTAATTTATTGATGTCATCTTTCTTTAAAAAAAAAGTAATGGTCGCTTTTGCCCTGATTACATCGGCCGTGTCGGATAGATTTAAAGAAAAGGAATAATGCAGAATATCAATGTTGGAGATTTTGGGATAAGTATCTGAAAACGGCAAGGCAGTGGTTGCCGTAACATTAAAAATTAGAAAGTAGCTCCACGACAATAAAGCTTTTCTTAACATAAACATCATTTTAATTTTAAAAAGATTAAAGCAATTGGCTATAATCCATTTATTTATTATCCTCTAAAGAAATGGGAATGCCGTTTGAGGATTTATAGCTCTGCAAACGAACCAAAGCTATATGAATTCAGAATCGAATTGTATCAGCATCATCTCAAATCTTTGTGCTATTTTGACGTTTTCTTTTAAGATCAACGCCAGCAAGAATTGTGATTGATGTTTTTCAAACCCGCACTAATTAATAAAATCAACAGAAATTCAAGATTGATTTTATTTTGCCAAAATAATACATCTATCTGCTACGATACAACAAATATTATTCAACCCTATTCTTTCTCTTTACATTGATGTTATATTAATTTTTATTGGAGTAGTTAATAAAAAAGCCATTCATGAATAGTAACGATTTATCTATCCGGGATTTCAAGGTTTATAATGCCACATCAAAATTGGATAAACCTTTGTCTGACTCAACACATACCCTGACAGAGATATCTTTTATTGTCTTAAGAATTATGCTCGAAAATGGAGTTGTCGGAGAATCTTACATGCTGACTTTTCAGTATTCACCTAAAGCTATCGCTGGTGCTTTGGAAGATATTAAATCACTGGTAATTGGTCACCAGGTAAATGAAACCAGGAAGATGGATCAAATCCTGGAACAGTATCATGAATATTTTGGAAACCAGGGCCTCCTCAAGTGGGCACAAGGTGCAGTAAATATTGCGATGTGGGATGCATGGGGTAAATATTTAAATCAACCAATTTGGAAATTATTAGGAACGTGTAA
>JBBPZF010000474.1:0-6421 GCA_038199105.1 Chitinophagales bacterium
CTTGTAGAAATTCAACCATTCTTAGTCATCACATCAAAAGATATTCTACTGTTAGATACAGGATTAGGTTTTGCAAATGAAAACCAACAATTGCAAATTCATAAGAATCTTGCTTTACATGGAATAAGTTCTTCAGACGTGAGCAAGGTGTTGCTTTCACACCTGCACAAAGATCATTCAGGTGGTATCGCCATGAAAGATAAAAATATCCTGAGTTTTGAAAACGCTGATTATTACATTAACCAGCGAGAGTGGGATTATGCTTTTGAAAAAAGTAATACGTCTTACATCACTGAAGATTACGTGGCGCTTAAAGAAAGTAATCAATTGATTTTTACCAATGGTGATGGAATTATTGACGGATACATACATTATGAAATGACCGGAGCGCATAGCCCTTTTCACCAGGTATTTAAAATAATAGAAAACAGAGAAATAATTTTTTTTGGCGGTGATGTAGCGCCCCAACTACAGCAAATGAAAAACCGTTTTAAGGCTAAATACGATTATGATGGTAAAAAAGCTATGGAGCTCAGGCAGCGATGGTGGCAGCAGGGACAGGAAGAAAAATGGATATTCCTGTTTTATCATGATATAAGTTCCCCAACATACAAATTCTGACATATACTGTAAGCTGTAGAAATCTTTTTGAAGATCGCTTTGCAGCGCGTGCATTGCCTCCTTTCAACCCACCTTTGCGACCTAATGCAGATGCAGCAGCTTTTATCAAATCAATATCTTTTTACTTTCTGTAACTTCACCAGTAGCAATATCAACTATGCTTTTTGCTCTTTGGTTTATGTCGGTTGGTCTTTTACTTTTTGGCATGATCAAATATAAACCATGCTGCTTATACGGTCAAGCATCAAAAAAATATTTATTTTTCAAACTGAGACACTACCGTTATTATTTCAATAGCACCCTCTCAAACTTATGAGCGAAATTACAGGCAAGGAATTTTTCTTACATTGGAACCAAAAAAAATAAAATGGAAAACGAATTAAAAACAGGGCCCACCATCCTTATAATACTTGGGGCTACGGGCGATTTAACCTGGCGTAAACTGACACCCGCCATTTACAACCTCTGGCTGGATAACTGGATACCCGAAGAATTTGCAGTGATCGGGGTCAGCCGTGATAAATACACAAGCGCCGAATTTGAAAAACACATGCATGAAGGCGTAGATAAGTTTTCACGACGGGGAAAAACAAAGAAAAATGAATGGGAGCTTTTTGCTAAATACCTCACCTTCCAGCAAGGAGAATTTAATGATGCATCTACTTATTCTGCTATAAAAAAGCAAATAGACGTTCTTGAAAAAAAGTGGAATACCACAGCCGACAGGATCTTTTATCTTGCTGTTCCGCCAAATGCATTCGAAGAAATTTCTATGAATATTGGATCTTCGGGGCTTGCAGAAAACAAGCTTAAAAGCCGGATTGTTGTGGAAAAGCCTTTCGGGCACGACCTGCAAAGCGCAATTGAACTTAATGCCTTATTGCATACCAATTTTGAGGAAACGCAGATATATCGTATTGATCATTACCTGGGAAAAGAAACCGTGCAGAATATACTGGCATTCCGGTTTGCCAATACATTGTACGAGCCTATCTGGAACCGTAATTATATTGACAGCATTCAAATAACTGTAGCGGAGGAATTGGGTGTTGAGAACAGGGGTAATTATTATGAAACGGCAGGAGCGCTCCGCGATATGATACAAAACCACCTGTTGCAATTACTTTGCCTGGTCACCATGGAGCCGCCCGTTTCCTTTGAAGCTGATGAAGTGCGCAACCGGAAAGTAGATGTATTAAATGCTTTGCAAAAAATAGATCTGGAAGACGTGCATGAGTACGCTGCCCGCGGCCAATATGGCCCGGGATGGCTAAAAGGAAAGAAGGTAGTTGGTTATCGCCAGGAGCCGGATGTAAGCAAGGATTCAACCATAGAAACATTCGCTGCATTGAAATTGTATATGAACAACTGGAGATGGCAGGGCGTGCCTTTTTATTTGCGAACCGGCAAACGAATGGATGAAACAATTTCAGTGATAACCATACAATTCAAAACTCCGCCCTACCAATTATTTCCGGCACAGGCAATAGGCAATTGGCAGCCCAATCGCCTTATTTTAAGCATTCAGCCCCACATGGGAATTTCTACCAGGTTCCAAGCAAAACGTCCCGGCCTTAAAATGTTGCTGTACCCCGTCGACATGCATTTTGATTATAACGAATCTTATACTTCAGGCACACCTGAAGCTTATGAAACCTTGTTGCTGGATATTATGGAAGGTGATACAACGCTGTTTATGCGTGCCGACCAGGTAGAAGCTGCATGGAATGTGCTTATGCCTGTTATTAATGTATGGAAAGCAAATCCTCCCAACAACTTTCCTAATTATAAGGCCGGCAGCCAGGGGGCCGAAGATGCGGAAATACTTATTGCAAAAGACGGCCACAGTTGGTTTGATATGCCGATTAACGATTTATCGTAAAATAAAAAGGTAATAAAAAAATGAAAAAGAAAGAAGATATGTCACATGCTGATTTTAAATGCAACGTCAAGCACGCATCCACTTCCCTACAGCATTTTTGGGAGCACACAGTCGGCAGCAGTCATGCAACGATGGCTTTACGTGCTGATTGGCAAAACCAATTAACCCGGTGTAACAGGGAACTTGGCTTCAAGCATGTGCGCTTTCACGGTTTACTTTCAGACGATATGGGCACACTGATGAATGAACAAAATGAACTTGTTTATTCATTCTTCAATGCAGACCAGATCTGTGATTTTTTACTTTCCATAGGTATGCGGCCCTTTATGGAACTGTCATTTATGCCAACTGCGCTTGCATCGGGTTCGGATACTGTTTTTCATTACAAAGGAAATGTTACTGCTCCCAGAGATTATGACGACTGGGAAACACTGATAAAAAAATTGGTGGAACATTGGGTGCAGCGTTATGGCATTGCTGAAGTGAGCCAGTGGTTTTTTGAAGTGTGGAATGAACCAAATCTTGATGCTTTCTGGAAAGCAACACAAGCAGAATATTTTAAATTATACCACCATACTGCCAATGCTATTAAAAATGTACACAAGAATTTAAAAGTAGGTGGGCCTGCTACTGCCAACGATTCATGGATAACAGCATTTATGGATTATTGTGATAAGAATGAAGTACCTGCCGACTTTATCTCTACGCACCATTATCCCACAGACGCTTTTGGCAAACCGGGAGATGATACAATCACCCAGCTTTCTAAAAGCAAGCGAAGTGTGCTGCAGAAAGAGGCAAAGAAAGTAAAAAAACAAGCAGGAGATAAGCCGGTATATTATACGGAATGGTCCACCTCTTCAAACCCGTTTGATGAACTGCATGATATGCCTTACGCCGCCTGCTTCATCATTAAAACAGTAATCGAAGCGAATGGCATTGTAGAAGGGTACAGCTATTGGACGTTCTCTGACATTTTTGAAGAGAACTATTTTTCATCCGTTCCTTTTCATGGCGGCTTCGGCCTGATGAATATTTATGGAATTCCTAAACCTGCCTACCGTGCTTATCAACTGTTGCACAGGCTTGGCAATGAACTCCTAAAAGTTTCCGGAAAACATGAAACCGTTGATGTTTGGATGGTGCGTAAAAAAGATACCATAAATATTATGATTACCAACTGGGCTTTGCCACGTCATCCCATAAAAACAGAATTAGTAAAAGTGCAATTAGATAACATTAAAAAAGTAAAAGCTTCCTTTATAGAAAGGATTGATGATGATCATGCTAATGCAAGAAAAACATGGACTGATATGGGCAGCCCCGGAAGTCTTTCGGCTAACGACGTGTACGCATTGGAGTTAGCATCCGCACTTATTATGGAGCCTGTCGCAACCAGGCAGGAAAAAGGTTCGGTATTTATTGAGATAACAGTACCTCCACAAGGCGTAGCTTATATAACAGTAGAAACCGAATGAAAAAAACCCTAAAACCCAGCAAATTACATGATACAAATCCACTAGGCCCGGATGATGAAATGCTCGGTGTGCTGCAACGGGAAACGTTTAACTATTTTCTAAAAGAAGTGAATGACCAAACCGGGCTGATAGCCGATAAAACCCAGCCGGGTTCACCGGCAAGTATTGCTGCAACGGGCATGGGGCTTAGCTGTTACATAGCAGGAATTGAACGCGGATTTATAGCGCGGACTGAAGCCATAAAACGAACGCTTACTGTTTTAAAATTCTTCTATAACAGCCACCAGGGCACCGAAGCGGATGCAACAGGCTACAAGGGATTTTACTATCACTTTCTTGATATGGAAACCGGGAAGCGTGTATGGAAATGCGAACTATCAACGATAGATACTGCCATACTTTTAGCCGGGATACTAACCGCAAGATATTATTACACCGGTGAAAATAAATCCGAAAAAGAAATAAGAAAGTATGCTGATGAACTCTATGCACGGGTAGATTGGCAATGGGCATTAAACGGCAAAGATTCTATTTCGCATGGCTGGAAACCGGAATCAGGATTTCTTCGCTCCCGGTGGGATAAGAAATATTGCGAGGCACATATTATTTATATACTGGCACTTGGCTCGCCTACTTTTCCAATCAGTGCTACCGGCTATAAAAAATGGATATCCACTTTTGAATGGGAAAAGTTATACGATATAGACTGCATTTATGCGGGGCCGCTTTTTATTCACCAGATGTCGCAAATATGGCTGGATTGCAAGGGCATCTTTGATGATTTGAATAGAAAGATTGGCATTGATTATTTCGAAAACAGTCGTCGTGCCACTCAAATCCAGCAACAATATGCCATAGAAAATCCATTAGGTTTTGACCATTATGGAGAAAATGGATGGGGCTTTACGGCCAGTGATGGCCCCGGACCCGCTACCCGTACCATTGATGGCGTTAAAAGAAAATTTTACAACTATAAGGCCAGAGGTGTTCCATTCGGCCCGGATGATGGAACCATATCACCATGGGCCGTTGTATCTTCCCTGCCGTTTTTGCCAAAGATTGTACTAAGCACGATGCGTCACGCGATTGAAAAGCTGGATTTTGAAAAACATCATGACTATGGTTTTGATGCCAGCTATAATCCCACCTTTCCGGAGAAGCATACTAAGTCCCATAGCTGGATATCTGACTGGCAATTTGGGTTAAACCAGGGGCCGGTTATTCTAATGATTGAAAATTATAAATCAGGATTAATATGGGATGTAATGAAAAGATGCCCGCATATTATCAATGGTTTGCGCCGTGCAGGTTTTAGCGGTGGCTGGCTCGATTTAATGCCGACAGAAAAGAGATTGGACCATTTATAATTGCGGCCAGTGTAGGTGTGCCACTTTTGCATCTTTTAAACCAGAACCCTCTAACGCCCCGCCTGGTCTCCGTATCACATAAAATATATCTCAATACTAAGTGCTGGATACAATTTTTCCGGACACTTTATAAGTCGGCGAAATTCGTAAATTTGAATCATGGAAATGAAACAAATACCGTTTCAACAACTCTTAACAGCGGTTAAAACATTGACGCCAACTCAAAAATCAAAGCTTAGGCAAGAGCTTAATGACGACCAGTCCGCTCCAGACGATAAGGCTGCCTATATTGCTATGCTTCTTGAAGGACCTGTTTACACAGAAAAGGAAATTCAAACCATTGAAGAAAACAAAAAAAGTATAGCAAAATGGTGGACAAGCTAATGGTTGACTCAACTATTCTGATAGATTATTTTCGAAAGACTGATAAACGGAATTCCCAATTGGTCAATCATTTTAAAAATTACGATATACTTTATATTTCCAGTGTAACTTCCTCTTCCAAATTTAAAATATCCCGAATAACAAAAGAAGCCGCCGATGTTGTGTGTTCGTGCTGATGGCTTAGCAGTCTGGCTACACCAACATCAGTTTGAAGCCGTAGCACAATTTATGCTAACTCATCCAATGCGTTAGAATCCCAAATCCGATAGCCATCGGATCATCAATACCGCTTTCTTAAAACTTTGCTGATGAATATTTATAATCTTCTGGTTGGAAGCACAAGCCTGCCGTCACAGGGTTATTATGCCCGCCTGAATGGCTCGTCGGGCAGGAACATATTCCATCTTCTGTATAAAAACTTCTTTAGTCCATAAATCAATACTGAGAGGATTATGCTTCCAAAATTGGTACTTCCTGTCTTTTGCATTTACATAAAATCTTTCCAATACTTTTGGATGATGCTTCTTTAAATTCAGCCTTCGTAGGTGGCCCTCCTTCTTTTTAGATCCCAACCCACACACTCGTGAGAGCCGCCGATTTCTATGACAAAAACAAATCAATTCTAAGCTGTTTTTTTCACATATAATTCCTGTTTATTCACAACTGCTATGACCCTTGCTAACAGTTTA
>JBBPZF010000475.1:0-2087 GCA_038199105.1 Chitinophagales bacterium
CCGAGGTTCTCAAGTTCCTTGGCGAGCTCAACTTTTTCTTTGGTATTGAGCTTACATCCCGGCACCTGTTCACCGTCGCGAAGCGTTGTATCGAAAATCATTATTTTATTCATGGCTATAATATCTTTATCGGGAATTAAAAAAATCTAAGCAATCTTGTTATAAAGAGTCTACGAATTTAAGGCTTGTTACTTAGACGTTAGCAGACAAATTAGCAGAAATTTACATTGTCAAAATGAGCCGTAATTTTGTGAAAGCCTTTCCAGTACTGTCCCTTAGAATAATATATATACGATGACCAACAAACTTGCTGTGGCTTTTATTTTCATTTTATTACCATTTTAAAAAAAGCAAAAAGAAGACAGTTAGCTTTTGATAAATAATAACTTCCACCTTTAATTTTAATATCTTTGAAAAGAATATTATTTTTAGAGTCATGGTTATGAATATTACTGACATACAACTCTTTCAAATTCTAATAGAGAAAGTAGGGGAAAAAGAGGCCGAGGCTTTAGTGCATTTTGTTGATTTTAAATTGAAAGAGAGCAATGAAAATAATTTAAAGATTTTAGCAACTAAAGAAGATATTGCACGGCTCGATGTAAAAATTTCTGATATTAAATCTGATATGATACGATGGGTATTTGCTTTTTTCGTTGCAATGATGCTAGCTATTATAGGTTTATATTTTAAAAAATAAACCGCCATCCCACACATCGCTTTCTAAAATGATTAATTGCTAACTTACATTTTTATTTTAGCTGCCTTGCCACTAAAAAGCCTTTAGCACATTGGTTTTACTACAAGTTTACTTACGATGCCCAACAGGTCTACCGATGCTTTGTTTCAATTAATTCACTCTCTTCAGAAGTCTGAAAAGAGGAACTTTAAGCTTTATATACAAAGAAACACTTCGAACAACGATCTGAAAATAGTACAGCTTTTTGATGCTATTGACAAAATGAAAGACTATGAGGAAAAGTATCTAATTACCAAAACCACTTCTATAAAAAAAGAGCAGCTTTCAAACATGAAAGCGCATTTATACAGGCAGATACTTGCGAGCTTGCGTTTGCTTGAGAGTAATGAAAATGTGGAAATTCAGCTGCACGAACAGCTCGATCATTCCTGGATACTCTATAATAAAGGCTTGTACCTGCAAAGCCTCAAAATACTTGATAAAATAAAAGAAAATGCTAAGATAAGTAACCAGATAAGTTCTCTTACGGAGGCAATATTTTTAGAGAAAAAAATCGAATCACTGCATATCACGCGAAGTATGCAGGACAGGGCAGATGCACTAACAGCCGAAGCCAATAGCACAAACGAGAGACTCATTAAAGTAACTAAATTATCGAACCTTGCCTTGCAGTTATATAGCTGGTATATTAAGAATGGCCATGCCCGTAATGAAAAAGACGAGGAAGAAGTTGAAAATTATTTTCGTGAGCATTTAATCAATGAACTAAAAGTTCCTGACGGATTTTACCAAAGCCTTTATTACAATCAAAGCTTTTGCTGGTATGCCTTTATACGCCAGGATTTTCTTATGTATTATCGCTACGCTCAAAAATGGGTAGATCTTTTTTCCCGTGAACCAATGATGATGGAAGTGGAAACGGCCAACTACATAAAGGGAATGCATAATTTATTAAATGCACATTTCAATTTAAGAAACCATCCGGGGTTTATTAAAACGTTGCAAGCATTCGAAGCATTGAGTGACTCAAATGTTGTAAAGCAAAATTTTAATAACAGGATACAGGTGTTTGTGTATCTCTATATCGCAAAAATTAACAGGCATTTCTTAGAAGGTACGTTTAATGAAGGATTAGAAATAGTTCCCGAAATAATGCAGCAGCTTACGGAATTTAATATTTACCTCGATAATCACCGGGTGCTTGTTTTTTATTACAAAATTGCTTCTCTTTATTTTGGCGCCGGAGATTATGATACCGCCATCACCTATTTGAACAAAATAATTAACTGGAAAGTTGATTTAAGAAACGACTTGCAATGCTATGCAAGGTTGTTGCATCTTATCGCTCATTATGAAATCGGAAATTTCCAATTGTTGGAATACCTTA
>JBBPZF010000476.1:0-2085 GCA_038199105.1 Chitinophagales bacterium
AAAACAAGCAATTAAAAGACAGCCTTGTCAATGAAAATTTTTCTGGCTACCTCAATAAATATGACACTAAAATTTACACTTTTGGGTCGAATGAGCTGCCATTACACAATAATGATGCAACTAATTATAATGCATTAAACACCATCGTGCAAACGCAGGGCAAGCCGACAGAAATCCCGGGCCTTTATTATTATGATGTTTCCTATGACCGGTTTAATTATATAAGTAAAAAAATTGTGACCGATACGTCGGGTGCAACGGAGGGGTATATTTTTATTGTTTCGAAACCAAAGAGATATAAGAGTGATGCGCTATACCCGGAGCTTTTTTCTAAAGGAAACACTAACTCCATTGAAAGCTCATCAGTATATGCATTTGCTGTTTATAAAAAAAACCAGCTTGGCAGCAGTTATAATGATTATCCCTTTCCAACCGCAATTGATTCTTCCCAGTTTACCTACAATGAATTTCGCATAGTACACAATAATGGTTATGAAGAACTTTGGTATCGTGCCAACGCCGATAAAATAATTGTGATAGCGCGGCAGGATAATTTTTTTATAGAATCAATTACTTTGTTCGCTTACCTCTTTTGCTCTTTTTTATTGATCACCGTTATTTTTAATTTACTCAACCAATTATTAGCAGAAAAAATATTTACGGGTAATTATAAATCATTCTGGCAATTCACTATTCGCAACCAGGTGCATGGCACCATTATATCTATCAGTATCTTTTCATTTTTGATAATTGGTGTCACTACTATCTTATTTTTTATCAGCAGGTATCATAGTAATAACCGCGAAAAACTTAGCCGCACTATACATGTGATGGAAACTGAGGTGCGTAATTCAATAGACACGATACCCGCTCTGCAAAGGCGTTTACAGAGTATTGGCAGAATGGTCAACAGCCAGTTAGAAGTTACCATTAATAACGTATCGGCAATACACGCTGCTGACATTAATCTTTATGATCTTAACGGAAACCTGCAGGTGTCTTCGTTGCCGCTTCCTTATGATAAAGGAATTGTAAGTGAAAAAATGGATCCCACTGCGTTTTATCATTTGAATAAATTAAAAGATGTACAATTTTTCCAGGAACAAAAGATAGGTGATCTCGAGTACCTCAGTAATTACGTGCCGGTAAGAGATGAGAGTGGTAAAGAATATGCGTATATCAACATTCCATATTTCGAATCGCAGAATAAGCTTGAAGATGAAATATCAAACTTTTTGGTAACAATAATAAACCTGAATGCTTTTATCTTCTTGGTCGCTGGTATTATTGCGCTTTTTATTACGAATCGTATTACACGTTCGTTCTCTCTTATAAGCGATAAAATGAAAGAAGTAAATCTTGAAAAGCGCAACGAAGAAATTGTGTGGAACCGGCAGGACGAAATAGGAGAGCTTGTGAATGAATACAATAACATGGTGAAGAAGCTTGACGTAAGTGCCCAAATGCTTGCCAAGAGTGAGCGCGAAGGAGCATGGCGCGAGATGGCGCGGCAGGTTGCGCATGAAATAAAAAATCCGCTCACGCCGATGAAGCTTAATCTTCAATATTTGCAAAGAGCCATCGATAACAATTCACCAGAGGTGCGAAGTATTTCATTATATGTTGCTAATGTGCTATTAGAGCAAATAGATCATCTATCACAAATTGCAAGTGACTTTGCTCAGTTTGCAAATATTGGCAATGCAAGAAACCAGCTTTTTGATGTAAACCGCACATTAGAAAATGTAGGAACGCTTTATTCAAACAATGAGAAATTGCAGACAATTAAAAATTTGTATCCTTACGAATTATTGATCGAAGGAGATAAAACACAAATCAACCGGCTCTTCACTAACCTGCTGCAGAATGCGGTACAATCTGTGCCGGAAAGCAGAAATCCCATAATAGAGATAACGAGTACATTAAAAAATAATAAGGCAGTTGTATCAATAAAAGACAATGGCATAGGTATTTCTCCGGATAAGTACAATAAAATATTCACACCAAATTTTACTACTAAAACATCAGGCACAGGCCTCGGTCTCGCTATGTGTAAGGGAATCGTAGAAAAGATGAATGGAAGGA
>JBBPZF010000477.1:0-5423 GCA_038199105.1 Chitinophagales bacterium
AAAGCCGCTAATACTGCTTGTGGTTACCTGGGCTTTCATAAAAAAAGGAAGAGCAATAAGAGTAAATAAAAAAGGGATAATTCTTTTCAAATTCATGATGGTTTTAGTTTTTTTCGTGCAATGGAAGCAAATAGTCCTCGATTGCGATTTAACAATTATTAACAAGCTTAAGGCAAAATATGTATAACTTTCGCTGCACACCCATATTAAGTAATTATGAATTATATGAACAGTAGGCTTTTAATAGCAATTGCTAAGAAGACACTTCGCGACTAAAACTTAGCTGCTAATAAGCCCGTTTTCATTGGCCTAAATAAAAGACCGCCCTTGTTGAAGGAGGCCTTTTTTAGTTGAAAAAACCAATTTAAAAAACTATAACGTAATCCCAATTGCATATTCCGATGAGATAAGAATCTGAAGCCGGATATCTCCAATATCAAACTTGTACACATACACTTCAGTTATTACGACTTATTCTGTTCGTAATGATTTCACCGGGTTCATCAAAGCTGCTTTTACAGAGTGATATCCAACAGTACATAACGCTATCAAGACGGTAATGCATGCTGTGATGAGAAACACATACAAATGTATGGGGATACGAAAGGCAAAATCCTGCAGCCACCTGTTCGCCGCCCACCATGCAATCGGAACAGCGATAATTATTGCTAGTGTTATCAGTTGCAAAAAGTTTTTTGCCATCAACAGGGTAATACTGCTGACGTTCGCACCCAATACTCTTCTTATGCCAATTTCTTTTGTGCGCTGTACCGTAGTAAATGCAGCAAGGCCAAAGAGCCCGAGGCATGCAAGAATAATTGCAAGCCCGGATGCAACGCTGAATAATGCTGATGTGTGTTGCTCCGCATCGTAAAGCTTATTATAATCCTGGTCAAGGAAGTGGTAATTAAATGGGCGGCCGGGTACACGTCGTTTCCATACTGTTTCGAGGCGGCCAAGAGTCGCCTTCATATCGGTGCCGCTTATACGCAGTATAAACGTGCGTGAATAATCACGTCCAAGAAAAATAAGTAAAGGACCAATAGGATCATGGAGGCTGCTGAAATTAAAATCTTTTATTACGCCGACAACAGGCCCACTGGCACTTTTTGTAATGGTTCTTCCAATAGATTGCTCAGGCTTCCATCCTAATCTTTTTGCAAGCGTTTCATTAATAATATATGGCTGGCTAAAATTTTTATTACTATTCGCAGTATCCATAAGGGAAAAGTCAGACTGCTGGAAATCGCGGCCTGCGACCATTTGCATCTTTAGTGTTTTAATAAAGTCGAGATCTACAGGCATTGCATTAAGAGATATTTCATGCTTGCCTTTTTCATCAACGGCAGTGATGCCATCGCCCCACTCAACAAACTCAGGTGTTTCGTATGAAGCGGTAACACCTTCAACGCCTGTAACCTGCGTAAAAGCATCTTTCAGGTTTTGAAAATTATCCAACATTTTACCGCCAATAGGAAGGACCACCAAATGCTCCTTATCGTATCCCAGGTTTTTTGTTTGCATAAAATTCATTTGCTGCAAAATGACAATTGTATAAATTATGAGGAAAACAGAAATGCCAAATTGTGCTACGATCAATGTTTTACGTAGTATATTATTACCGCCCGTAAAAGAAAATCCTTTTTTTAGTACACCCATTATTTGGGTTCCGGATAAAACCAATGCAGGATATAAGCCGGCGAAAAAACTTACCAGTAATGAAAATAAAATCAGTGCTATTACAGGCGTTGGTTTCAATAAATCATCAGCAGTAAAATGTTTTCCTGTGACATCATTAAAATATGGAACCATTAAGATTGCCAATAGGAATGCAAGCGCTGCCGCAATAAATGTGATTACCGAAGACTCTCCAATGAATTGCATAAAAACGCTGGACTTTGAAGCGCCCATTACTTTCCGCATTCCTATTTCACCACTGCGTGCGGAAGATTGGGCTGTGGCAAGATTTGTATAATTGGCACAGGCAATAATTAATATAAGCAATGCAATAACCAAAAACATGTAGATGTAAGTGATGCTGCCATTTGGCTCAAAGCCCGGCAGCGACGAATATAAATGCACTCTCGTAAGTGGCTCCAAATGATAGGTGAGATAAGCATTTCCTTCGAGGCCTGCTTCTTTTCTTACTGAAGGCGATTGCATATAATTGCTCACCTGCTGTTGCAATTGCGGAATGCTGCTTTTATCACGAAGAAGGAAATAAGTGATCCAGTTTGCCGTCCACCATGTTTCTTCGCTTACCCCGTTTCCAAGGTTGAGAAATTGCGTAGCGAAGTCAAATTTTATTTGTGAATTCTGCGGCACATCATCAATAATGGCTGAAACTCTTAAGTCCTTTCCGCCGCTTGTAAGTGTTTTATTAATTGCATCCCGATAGACACCGGGACCATTGCCAAAATATTTCTCGGCCATTGATTTGGTAATAACAATTTTATCAGGAGCATCCAATGCTGTTGCTGCATCACCTTCAATTATTTTAAAAGAAAATATTTTGAAGAATGCATCATCAGCATAAAGTATGCGTGGTTCATCAAAAATCTTATCACCGTTTTTTACTACGTTATGGCTTATAAATGTGCGCACATATTCTTCTACTGCAGGGAACGTTCTTTTAAACTGAGGGCCTACTTTAGTTCCTGTAGTGGCGGTTGTATTCACTGTTCCGGCCTGGCCGTATTCCATAGTCGCACGTACAATGCGGCTGGCATTTATATTGAATTTATCATAACTCAATTCATGATTTATATAAACACCAATCAAGAGACAGGCTGCAAGCCCTACCGTTAAGCCAAAAATATTTATGGCAGAATACAATCTATTTTTTCGCAGGTTGCGGATCGCGGTTTTAAAATAATTTTTAAACATAGCTTTTTCTTAATTTGTTATAAACCTAAGGTGCGTTGCTAATAATTTACAACTGGTATTTTTCCCTTTAATCAATTTTATCAATCTGCATCTCTCCAATGTGCAGGCCCTTATTTATTACAGGGTTTCCTTTGTATGCTAATTTCGCTTCTCCAAAAGCAGTGATCTTAATCTCATCTGAAATATTCAATTGAAAATCAGCTTCACCATAAGCGGTTATTTTACCTGTATTGCCACTTATAGCAAAGCTGTTTACTTTGCCTTCACCGTAAGCCACATACTTTTGAGATTGAATGGAGCCAGCCTTTATTTCCAGCGAGCTTTCACCATACATAACGGTTTGAAGTTGCTCCAGTTTTACTTCATTTAAAATCAGGTGAGATTCACCATAAATTGTTAGGCGAAATTTATCACCCTTTAAAAGACTTTCATAAACAATGGTTTCTTCTCCCCGAACAGAGAGATCGTATAAAGTCTTATAGGTTACGATTGCTTTGACAACAGTGCCGTTATAGATTGATCGTTTTTCTTCATATCCATTATTATACACTTTTTTGTTCTTTGTTATTTCCTTTGCACCATCGAGGTAAATACGCAACATAGTACCGCTTACTTCAATATTTATTTTGTCGCTGCTCACGGTACTGTTTTTAATAGTTACGCTTTCTTCATTTCCTTCAACAAAAGTTACTTGTATGTGCGGGCTTACTATAACTTTATTGAAGTGGTTTACAGCAGCCTTGGTTTGAGCGAAGGAACTCGTAACAATAAAAGTTATAAGAATGGTTAGGTAATATTTAATTTTTAGCATGATATATTTTTTTAAAAACGTTTATTTTTTATTCGCTTCTTAAACTCTTTACCGGGTTTGCAACTGCGGCCTTTATTGTTTGAATGCTGATTGTTATCACGGCAATCAATACAGCTATTATTGAAGCCAACGCAAACACCTGCCAGCCCGCGCTTGTTCTGTAAGCAAAACTCTGCAACCACTTATTCATCACAAACCATGAAACAGGAACAGCTAATACAACAGCTACTAAAACCAGCTTGATAAAATCAAAAGCGAGCAACTTGATAATGCCCCGAACACTTGCACCCAATACTTTTCGCACACCAATTTCTTTTGTGCGTAATTGAGCGGTGTATGCAGCCAGCCCGAATAAACCTAAACATGAAATAAAGATGGCAATGCCTGAAAAGATGTTGAACAATGTTGCGGTTTGCTGTTCACCTGTATAGAGTTTATTGTAATCATCATCCAAAAAAGTAGCATCGAATGGAAAGCCGGCGTTGTACTTTTTCCACTCCTGCTGAACGGCTGCTATTGCTTTGCCTGCATTAGCACCGCTTGTTTTTACATATATCCTTCCATAACCTTTTTGTGTACGATAATATAAAACGGCAGGCATTATCTTATCACGCATTGATGTGAAATGAAAGTCTTTAATTACACCAATGATGGTGCCTTCCGTTCCCTGCAGTGTAAACCTTTTGCCCACAGGATCTTTTAGACGCGTTGCCGCAACGGCAGCTTCATTTAATATAAAATGTGTGGAATCTGCCAGTGAACCAGAGAAATTATTACCGCCTGCCATTTGTAATTGAAAGAATGAAATAAAGTTCGTGTCAATTCTCATCGGGCTCATCATCACCGTTTCGCCAATCAACTTTCCATCCCAGGAGTTATCGCCGGTCTGGCCGCCATAATCAACAATACTGCCTGATGAATTTGTTACGTTAAGTATCGCCGGATCTTTTGACAAATCATCTTTTACAGCATCAAGATGTGCGGACATATTAATCATATTGAATGCAAGCACATGATCTTTATCATAACCCAATTGTGATGTGCGGATGTAGTGGAGTTGCTTACCAATAACAAGTGTGCCTGCAATTAGAATAACAGAAAAAGTAAACTGTATAACGACCAATATGCGCCTGAACAATGCATCACTTATACCGGCAGAAATTTTTCCTTTCAATGCATTTATCGGTTTAAAAGATGATAACAACATTGCAGGATAAATGCTTGAAATGATAAGTGTGGAGATGATGGTGAAACCAATTACCTGCCATAAATGATAGTCAGCAAAATTTATCTGAACATCTTTTCCTGAAACCTGGTTGAAGTAAGGTACAAGCGCATAAACCATCACTAATGCAATAATAATTGCACATACAAAAAGTAAAGCAGTTTCGATAATGAATTGCATAAACAACTGTATACGTTCTGCACCAATTATCTTTCTTAAGCTAACTTCTTTTGCACGCAACATGGAACGTGCAGTTGAAAGGTTTATATAGTTAATAGAGGCAATGATAAGAATTAGCAAAGCCACCAGCATAAACATACGTACGGTTGATAAGCCTCTGTCAGAACCATCAGCGTTGCGCAAATGCATATCAGCAAGTGGTTGCAATAAATAACCGACATCTGTGTCATCAGACTTTACCGATAGATGCAGTTGACGAAGTTTTACTGCAAGACTATTTAGATCAGTACCCGGATTTAATAATAAGAACGTTTGGTAATT
>JBBPZF010000478.1:0-4351 GCA_038199105.1 Chitinophagales bacterium
AAATATCATGATAGGTTTCTAACAAAGAATGATAAGCCCTGATATGCGCAGTAAGACGGAGCAAAATCCTGTTCACTTCTTTACGCTCATCATTTTCAAGAGAATACAATTCATTGTTGAGGCTGGTGGTTTCTTCCGGCTCTATAAATGTGGTCCGGCGGCTATCGCTTTCTCATGTACAATTCCTTTAATCATTCTTTTTTGTTCCGCAAAAACGGCCAGCACTCTTCGGCCATTAATAAAACTTTCCTCTATATCCGCGAGATAGCCCAATTTATTCATGCGACTCACTATGCGATCAAACATTTTGCGCAGCTCATTTCTTTTCCTGTACAAAGACATCCTTATCCTGCTTAATTCTTCTGAAGCATTATCTTTTACATTTCCATCTTCATCAAGCACTTCATCTATTAAGGCAATTATTATTTTTTCAAAATAAGTTTTTTCAATTACTAAAGCTAAAAACGGATAGGCAATTCTCCTGTCATTATCAAACCATCTAAAGACCTGCTGTATGGCTACTGAAAGCTTTCTTAATAAAATAAACTGGCTTCCCACGAGCAAGGAGCCTTCGATGCTCAAAAGCTTTAACTCTTTCGATAAATTAAAAACTGCATCGTCTGGAAAGTTGAGGTGATTTTGAATAAGCAATTTATATTCATGCGTTTGCTGCAGCTCTGGCTCAATAAATTCTTTTCGCGTATGGATTCTTAAAGCTCCTGCTTTTTGTTTTGCAAATTCAGTGCGGCAATGCGATGCAAGCAATGTTTGTATTTTATCAAATTCTAATTGTTGTATTGCTGAAGATGGAAATAATTTCATTAAAATGTGTCTTCTTTTTCTATTTGTTGTAAAAATAGCAATAGCATTTTTAAGGAATATTGCCAAATAAAAATCTACCGGATTTTCAAAATTATTAATGGTTTGTTAATAAGTCAACAGTTTAAATCTCGATTTTCTAAGGCACATTTGCACGAATTTTAAACCGTACATCGTCTATGAGAAAGTTATTATTAACTATCGCACCCCTGTTTTTAGGAGTAATTTTATATGCCCAGGAAACAACATCAGAAATACAGGGAACTGTATCAGATGCTAACAACAACCCGCTTGCAGGAGCTTCGATTACTGCTACACATTTACCCAGCGGAACTAAATATTCTACCACCACAAGAAAAGAAGGGCGCTACAATTTACCTAACCTCAAAGTTGGCGGCCCTTATCAAATTGATATAACGTATGTGGGCTATAAGCCAGCAAGGCAAGACAGTATTACTTTATTGCTGGGGCAGGATTTTAATGCAGACGTACAATTAGAGCCTGAAAGCAAAGAACTTGCGCAGGTAATAGTAACGTCAGGCAGGGACCGCGTATTTAATACCAGCCGCACAGGAAGCCAGGAAGTAATAAGCCGTACACAAATTGAGAGGCTTCCTACCATCAACCGCAGTCTGCAGGATTTCACAAAACTTACTCCATCATCTAATGGATTGAGCTTTGGTGGCCGGAACGGATTATATAATAACGTAACTGTTGATGGCGCTAATTTCAATAATGCATTTGGCCTTTCAAGTACTTTGGGAGGGCAGACAAGTTCTCAGCCTATCAGCCTTGATGCCATTGAACAAATACAGGTAAGCGTTTCTCCTTATGATGTGAGGCAGGGAGGTTTTTCCGGAGCGGGTATCAATTCTGTTACACGCAGCGGAACCAACCAATTCAAAGGTTCGGTGTATACTTACCTGCGCGGACCTGATCTTGTAGGGTACGATGTAAATACGAAGACAATTCCAAAACCAACATTCAAATATAACCAGAGAGGTGCGACAATAGGTGGCCCGATCATCAAGAATAAATTGTTCTTCTTTGTGAGTGGTGAGCAGGAAAGAATCACACAGCCGGCAACTACGCTTGTAGCTGTAAAGCCAGGCCAGGCAGCAGTTCCAGGCATTTCATCGCAGGCTGTATCTGATACGCTTGATGCGCTGAAGCAGTTTTTGATTTCCAAATATGGTTACGATCCGGGAGTTTACCAGGACTACAGTTACAGAACACAGAGTGATAAGGTTACTGCACGCATTGACTGGAACATAAATGAGAAAAACACATTTACTATTAAATACAACTACTTAAAATCATTAAGAGATATTACTGCAAGCAATAGTGGCGCTGTCGGTAGCAGGCAGCCAAGCAACACCGGCTTACCTTTTAGCGGTAATGGTTACACTATTAATAACAATTTCAATATTGTAATCGCTGAATTGAATACACGTTTCAGTAATAAAGCCAACAATAAATTACAGGTAGGCTATACGGCACTACGCGATTTCAGGGCATCCCAGGCAGGAAGCGATTTCCCTTTGGTAGATATTCTCAACGGTGTTGGTCAAACCTATACCAGTTTTGGATACGAGCCATTCACCTATAACAATAAACTTAACACAAACATTTTCCAGTTTTCTGACATCTTCACCTACTATACAGGAAAGCACGAACTCACCGCAGGAACACAGAATTATATAAAAACCTTTGTTAACGGGTTTTCTCCAAACTACGAAGGCACTTATGTTTTTAATAGCCTTGCTGATTTTTATAACAGCGCGAATAATGGCATTGCCAATGCAAGGAATTATAACTTAAGCTATGCATTAACGAAAGATGGTTCTTTCCCTTTTGCTAAAATAGGATCAACCGAATTAGGCTTTTTTGCACAGGACAAATGGAGGGTTAAAAGTAATTTTACGCTTACCTATGGCCTGCGTGTAGATGCGCCTATATTTAAAAATAGTTTTGCATCAAATCCAAATGTTCCTGCACTTGCCTTCAGAGATGGGAAGCATTATGATGTAGGCCAAAAACCCGGAACCAACCTGTTGTTCTCTCCGAGAGTAGGATTTAACTGGGATGTATTTGATAACCAGAAAACACAAATACGGGGAGGCGTTGGTTCTTTTTCAGGTCCCCCACCCTTTGTTTATATAAGCAACCAGGCAAGTAATAATGGTGTTCAGTTTGGATCGTTATCTACGAGCAATGTTGCTTTTAATAGTGATATAAATGCAAACAGGCCTGCTGCTGGTGCCGCCAATACTTCTTACAATTTAGTTTTTACTGATAAAGATTTTAAATATCCACAGGTGCTGAAAAGCAGCATAGCTATAGATCAAAAATTGCCGGGCGGTGTAATAGCAACTGCCGAATTTATTTATAATGCAGAAATACATGCAATCAATTTTGAAAATGTAAACCTGCCATCAACTGGTGTTCCTTTAGTGGGTCCTGATAACCGCATCCGTTTTTCTTCAACCAAAGTAAATGCAGGCGCAGGCGGTGCAACTGTTACCAATCCCAACATCACCAATGCAATCCTGATGAAAAATTATTCAAAAGGATACTCTTATATATTTACATTTCAGTTGCAAAAATCTTTCAGGAATTTTTATACAAGTGTTGCTTATACTAATAGCAAATCAAGAAGCATAAATGACGGCGGATCAATTGCCGCAAGCACCTGGAGAGACAGGCCTGTAAAGAATGATCCTAACAGTTCAGCACTTGGCTATTCAAATTACTGGCAGCCAAACAGGGTGATTGGCCAATTCTCTTATCGTAAGGAATATGCAAAGCACTTTGCTACTTCTGTGGGTTTAATATTTGAAGCAGCGCCTGCAGGTGTTGGTTCTTACACTTATAGCGGTGATGTAAATAACGATGGAACAGGTGGAAACAATGACCTGGTTTATATTCCAAAAGACCAAAGCGAGATTGTACTGGTACCGGTAAATACAGGTGGTGGAACAGTTACTGATGCAAGAACGCCGTCTGTAATATGGAACCAGCTGAATAATTTTATCAACCAGGATAAATATTTAAGCAGCCATCGCGGAGAAGTAGCAGATCGCAATGCGGCCGTGTTGCCCTACTTCAAGCGCCTTGATTTGAATATCACGCAGGATTTTTATTTGAAAACCGGCGAAAGCAAACACACATTGCGTGTAACATTTGACATCATCAATCTTGGCAACTTCCTCAACAAACAATGGGGCATCGCGAAAACATGGGCTCCTCCATTTAACTCAAGCCAGAACGCAGCAAGCTTCTTGAAGTTTGAAGGCCTTGCTATAGATCCAACAGATCCGAATGTAGGTAAACCGCAATTTTCATTCCCTTACCAGGATGCGAATAACCATATTCCTTTTGTAAACAGCTACCAGGATAATACAAGCATCTTCTCAAGGTGGCAAGGACAGGTGGGGTTGAGGTATATTTTTAATTAATAATTCAGATTATTTTTTTGGATAAGCCGGCAATATTGCCGGCTTATCCAAAAAAATAATCTGAATTATTAATT
>JBBPZF010000479.1:0-3679 GCA_038199105.1 Chitinophagales bacterium
GGCCATACAGTTGCCATTCCCGGCCTTCCCTGGAAATATCAAAAAGACTTATTGTTCGATAGTTCAGGAGCAAGAGACCCCAATAATTATGGATACATGAATTCTTTAAAGGAAAATGTGGAAGCCGGCAGCGCCGGTTTGGTAAACTTGTTTTGGATGTGGAATTCTAAAAATGAAATAGCCATACGTTACGACAGAGTATTGCTTTGGAAAGCCGAAATTCTTATAAAGCTTGGCCGTGAGCAAGAAGCGCTGCCAATTATTAATCAAATACGCCAACGTGCAGCAAACAGTACAACGTTATTAAAGTTTGCTAATGGTATGCCAACATTGCCTTATAAAATAGACCTTTACCAGGATGGCGTAAACAGCAACTGGACTAATGATTTTGCGTGGCAGGCATTAATGTGGGAAGACAGGTTAGAGTTTGCCATGGAAGGTGAAAGATGGTACGACCTTGTTCGATGGGGCATTGCAGAGCCTGTATTAAATGCATATTTCGCAAAAGAATATCCGCGTGGGCGTTCATGGATGAGTGATGCACATTTTACAGCCGGGCGTGATGAGTTTATGCCCATTCCCCAACCGCAAATGAATTATTCATTTGGTGTTTATAAGCAAAACCCAGGTTATTGATTATTTTTCTAAATGATGTTTATTAAATATTCTGTTGGTCATTTTAGAGTCTTCAGAAACTCTTATGAAATACTTATAGATCGATTAAGATAAATATGCCGGATGAAACCTTGAGTAGGATTTATAACTGATTATACAAAAATTTATTGCAAAAATTCATGATATGATGAAAAAAAAATTATTTGATTGCCTGTTTGTTTGCCTCTTTATTTCTGCTTCAACATTTGCCCAGGAAAAATTAAATGGCATTGAATCCAACATGAGTAATATTTTCCGGATGTCTGATGCAAAGACACGATCCATCAGTCCTGAAAATTTTACCGGGGCAAAAGGGCAAGGCGGAATGGCTACAAAAGGGACCGGCGAAAGAGCTTCAAGAGATCTTGGGCAGGGATGGAAAGTAAGCCCAAGTGTAATTATTAAAACGCATACAACATTTACAGTTGCAGAAATTGATGGCCCCGGTTCTATACAACATATATGGATGACACCAACGGGAATATGGCGTAACTCGATTATCCGCTTTTACTGGGATGGAGAAACTACTCCGTCTGTTGAAGTACCTGTGGGCGATTTTTTTTGTATGGGGTGGGGGCAATATTCCCCTTTGCAATCACTTGCTGTATGCGTGAATCCTGGCAGTGCATTTAATTGTTACTGGCCTATGCCTTTCAGAAAGAAATGCAGGATAACTATGGAAAACATTGATGAAAAAGATATGGTTTTATATTACCAGGTAGATTATATATTAACAGAAGTGCCAACAGACGCCGCTTATTTCCACGCCCAGTTCCGCAGGGCAAATCCATTGCCTTATAAAACCGATTACACCTTAGTTGATAATATTAAGGGTAGAGGGCAATATGTTGGTACTTATATCGCCTGGGGGGTTCATAATAATGGATGGTGGGGAGAAGGCGAGATAAAATTTTATATAGACGGTGATACAAAGTATCCTACTATCAACGGTACCGGAACTGAAGATTATTTCGGCGGCTCTTATGATTTTGACACCAGGAAGAAAAATGCATCCGGGGTGGAAGAAGTTAATTATACGGAATTTTGCACTCCTTATTCTGGTCTCCCCCAGGTAATACGGGGC
Source organism: Chitinophagales bacterium (assembly GCA_038199105.1). GTDB lineage: Bacteria > Bacteroidota > Bacteroidia > Chitinophagales > Chitinophagaceae > Ginsengibacter. The sequence goes on from JBBPZF010000479.1 coordinate 1,739, forward strand.
GATGGGCACTACAGCGTAGCGCAACGATTTGGTTTGTATCGTTGGCATATTACAGATCCTATCCGCTTTGAAAAAGATCTGAAAGTTACTATTCAGGCACTTGGATGGCGGAGTGAAGGCCGTTATCTTCCATTACAGGATGATATTGCATCTACGGTTTTTTGGTATCAAACAGAACCACATGGTACTTTTCCGGCTTTACCAAACAAAGACGGATTGGAAGTAAATTAATCATTTTGAAGAATTCTTTGTACAATTGATTGATTAAATGCATATTTGAAAATGAATAAAAAGGTATTGCTAAAGGATGTAGCTCAACACCTTGGCGTTTCAACAGCTTTGGTTTCTTATGTGGTTAATAATAAAGAAGTAAAAGCACGGATAAGTCCCGGGATGGTTAAAAAAATACGGAAGGCAGTTGTACAATTGAATTATCAACCTAACCTTATTGCAAAAAGTTTAAAAAGTGGCAGGACAAATACGATTGGTTTAATTGTGGCTGATATATCTAACCCTTTTTTTTCAAGCATCGCGAGAATTATTGAAGACGAGGCCAGGAAACAAGGTTATGTAGTTATTTTTGGCAGTAGTGATGAAAGCGCTGAAATATCCCAGGACTTAATAAATGTTTTTCTAAACCGGCAGGTGGATGCTTTTATTATCGCTGCGGCAGAAAATACAGAAAAGCAGATAACAGCATTACAAAAAATTGGTATACCTGTTGTGTTGATTGATCGTTATTTCCCCACGATTGACGTGGATAGTGTTCATATTGATAATTTCCAGGCTGCTTACAATGCAGTTGAACTCCTAATAAATAATGGCAGGGGAAAAATAGCTATGATGGCTTATGATACCGGCTTGCCACACATGCAGGAAAGGAAAAGCGGTTACAAAGCAGCCTTAAAAGCAAATGGCATCAGGTTTAGTAATGAATGGCTATGCGAGGCTTCCCATCAAAATATTGCCAATGAAGTTGCGACAGAGATAAAGAAATTATTATACCCTGTACTAAAGGTGGATGCTTTCTTGTTTGCTACAAACACCCTTGCTGTTGAAAGCCTTAAAATAATCTATCACTTAGGAATTAAAGTACCGGAAGATCTGGCTATTATTTCATTTGATGAAAGTGATGCCTTTGATTTTTTTTACGCTCCGCTTTCTTACGTAAGCCAGTCCCTTGAAGATATTGGGAAGGGTGCTGTAAAATTGGTTATTGAAAGGATACAAGATGGCGATAAAATATGCTCAACCATTATCGTAAAAGAAAAACTTGTATTGCGAAAAAGTTCCGGAGAAAAATGATCGTAATGGAAATATTTTTTTGTTTTTTGGCTTAAATGATTAAGCAATTTATTATAACACCTGGCTGTATATTTTGTAATTGAAAATTAAATTATAAAACCCCCGTATGATAAAAAAAATTCTTTATCCCATTATAATAATGACTATGATTATATCATCATGTAATAATTCCGGGCAAAAGCAACCCGCTGATAGCAATAATCGGGATTCATTGCAGCGAGGCAGTTTCGGATATGACCTGCAGTTTTTGCAACAGCATGATGACAGTATGATAGTACTCAGCAATGACTCCGGTAAAGCCCGGGTAATTGTATCCCCAAAATACCAGGCAAAAGTGTTTACTTCCACCGCAGATGGCGATTCCGGAATAAGCTTTGGCTGGGTAAATTATAAAGCGTTTGCAGGCGCCCCCGATGCACACATGAATGCCTATGGTGGTGAAAACCGGATCTGGCTTGGGCCGGAAGGTGGAAAATTTTCCCTGTTCTTTAAACCGGATTCGCAAATGGTTTTTGCTAACTGGAAAACACCCCCGGCATTTGATACAGAACCGTGGTCGCTTACCAGTAAAAGCAGCCAGTCGGTTACCATGAAAAAGAATATGAATTTAACCAATTATAAAGGCACAGAACTTAA
>JBBPZF010000480.1:0-7712 GCA_038199105.1 Chitinophagales bacterium
AGAAAATGCCGGCGGCTCAGGAGGTTTACAAAAATTAGCGGTGGCTGAGGTCGTTAAGAAAGACAGATCGGTTCCTGTCGAGACTGCCGACATAATGCCACAATATCCGGGTGGAATCAAAGCATTGCTTGCTTTTCTTAAAAATAATATTCACGCGCCGGCGGAGATTAATGAAAGTGAATTGGTGACAGTAAAAATAAAATTTGTAATAAATTATGATGGCAAAATAGAAAGTTTCAGAGTAATGGAATCAGGTGGCGACATTTTTGATAATGAGGTAATAAGAGTGTTGAAGAAAATGCCTTTATGGACACCCGGAAAAAGTAAAGGCGAGAATGTGTCCGTATTTTATTATCTGCCGGTAAAATTTACTTCAGGCTTATAAATTAAGACAATAAGAATTTAGCAATTGTTTTTTTTAAAGTAAATTATCTATTTTATCTTGCCACATAACATCATAAACAGATAACATGGGTCTTGAAGAATTTGAAAACACGCCTGATCCAAAAACGAAGCGCTATATACAGATGAAAAGTATCCTGGATTTTGGTATGGGATTTATGTATATAGGCATTGGGATTATCATATTTTTTTCCAGGGAATTTCATTTGTATAACAACTTCACCGATAGTACGCCGGCGAAAATATTTGCCGTATTGGTTATTATTTATGGAGCATGGAGAATTTATCGGGCAATTAAAAAAGATTATTATATCGACAGATGAATCATAAAAAAAATACAAGGCATGTTTCGTTTGCAATGGCTGTAGTCTTTTTTCTTACAGCTTTCATTTTTGCGGGGTGCCACGGTGGTAACGAACGAACTGACCTTGATACGCCGGAAAAAGGAACGATACACATAAGTGTGGATGAATCTTTCAAGCCCGTGATTGATTCCGAAATAATGGTATATGAAGCGCTAAACCCACAGGCAAAAATAATTGCGGAGTATAAGCCCGAAGCGGAATGCTTTAAAGACTTACTAAAGGATAGTACCCGCATGATAATCGTGACGAGGGCATTATCTGAGCAGGAGGAAAAGTTTTACAAGGATACTTTGTCTTACGATCTTATATGGTCCAAGGTAGCGTATGATGCAATTGCGGTGATTGTGAACAACAAAGCGACAGATTCACTTTTTTCCATGAGCGAATTGCGTGGAATACTTGATGGCTCAACTGGCGATAAACAGCTTGCTGTTTTTGACGGGTTGAAAGAAACCAGCACTGTTCGGTTCGCTATTGATTCTATTTTAAAAGGCGAATCATTGGACCCTAAAAAGGTGTTTGCCGAACAAAACAGCCAGGGGGTTATTGATTACGTTTCAAAGCATGATAATGTAATAGGGTTTATTGGGGTTAGTTGGATAGGAAATAAAGAAGATACATCGCAATTAACCTTTTTAAAAAGTGTTAAAATAGCATCCATCCAATGCACTTGCCCCGAGAAGTCGTATATAAAACCTTACCAGGCAAATATTATGAGGAAAAGATATCCGTTGGTACGTGGTTTGTATTATGTGCTCAAAGAAAATTATAATGGGCTTGGATCTGGTTTTGCAAACTTTCTTGAATACGAAAAAGGTCAGTTGATATTCAGGCGTGCGTATTTGGCACCCACAAAAATAAGTTTCAGTATAAGGGAAGCCACCTTAAATTGATGATCATTAATTTATTAAATCAAAATTAGAAAATTAGAAAAAATGAAAAAATTTAGTCTTTTAGCTTCTTTCATCTTATTGGTAAATGTGTTGTTTGCGCAGAGTATTGATGATGGTAAAAAGTTTTTAAATTATGAGAGGTATATAAGTGCAGCAGATGTGTTTAATAAACTTCTCGCCGCTAATCCCAATAACGTTGAAGCAGCTTATTGGCTTGGACAAACTTATCTTCAAAACCAGGATAATCCAGACTCTATAGCTGCCAAAGCTCTCTATCAAAAAACTTTGCAGGCAAATCCAAACGCTCCCCTGATGCTTGTGGGAATGGGAGAGATAGACCTAATGGAAGGAAGAAAGGATGAAGCACGTAACAAATTTGAAACTGCAATAAGTCTAACCAAAAAGAGAGACCTGGAAGACATTCTTCTGCCGATAGGCCGGGCTAATATCGATGCAAGAAATGGAGATAACCATTATGCAATCGATAAATTAAATCAGGCAGCAGATATGGATAAAAAAAATCCTGCAATACAAATAGCTCTTGGAGATGCTTATAGAAAATTAATTGATGGCGCTAATGCAACAGTTGCATATCAAAATGCTTTGAACCTTGATTCCAAAAATGCAAAGGCGGATTTTATGATCGGCAGAATTTACGAGACACAGGGTTATGGCCAGGAGCCCATTTACATGAGGTATTATAATGATGCGATAACGGCAGATCCAAACTTTGCTCCTGTATACTATTGGTTGTATAATTATTATTATAAAAAAGACGTAAACAAAGCAAGAGATTACTTGAATAAATATGTTGCTGTAGCTGATAATGATTCTAAGAATTGTTATGCTGAAGCATCACTTTTATATGTATCTCAATTGTTCCAACAGGCAATTGATAAATCAAACCAATGTATTACCTCAGCGGGCGCTAAAGCTTTTCCTAATTTGTACGGTTTGAAAGCTTATTCTTACGATAAACTGGGCGATTCTTTAAATGCTAAAAAATATTTTGAGGAATTTTTTACCAAAGTAAATCCTGACAAGATCGGGCCGAATGATTACGCCACTTACGGACGTGTACTTCTGAAATTAGGAGGCAGCGATTCTTTAGAAACAGTAAAGAATGATTCACTTGCATCAATATATATTGACAAAGCCATTGCGCTTGACACGATTCCCGCTAATAAGCTTGACTATGTGAAGTCAACTGCAGCAAGCCTTGTAGATGCAAAAAAATATGCAGAAGCCGGCAATTGGTATACAAAGATTCTTACGGTTAAGCCGGATTATGGGAAAGTTGACTTGTACTATGCAGGCTATAACGATTACCGTGGTGGTGAATATGTAAAAGCCGATTCTATATTTGGTTTATACATGACTAAGTACCCTGAAGATCCTTTTGGAGCTTACATGAGAGCGAGGTCTGCAGAAGGTATTGATACCACAGGTGCAGAAGGATTAGCAAAGCCTTATTATCAGAAAGTTATTGATATCTACGACACATCCACAGATAAATCTACTACCAAAGATTATATAATACCGTCGTATAGGTACATGATGGCTAATAGTTATAATATACAAAAGGATAAAGATGCAGCGTTGGGTTATAATGCTAAAATACTTGCTATTGATCCAACGGATGCTACAGCTTTAAAAAATAAGGAAGCCTTAGGGGGAATAAAACAAAAAACAAAAACAGATGCAGAGGGTAATATAGAAAAAGAAAAGACAAAAACAGATTCGACTAAAGTGAAAGTGAAAGACGGTAAAACAAAAATTAAAAATAAATAACACATTCATTAATAATCGCCCGGTTTTTTAACCGGGTTTTTTTATGTGCGACAGGTATGTGTATGAACTATAAGATGCAAGTCCTGAATACGCTTTACAGTAGGGAGTATTGGCCAAGAGCAAGGGTATCGAGGCGACTGCGAATCTGAAACAAGCTGGCGGCAAACATTCGGGCTTGCCGAAGGGCAAGCCCAGAATAAGCTGAACAGAAACTGCATGGAAAGCGCGGCAGTGGGGGTGATGTTGCATAACAAACAAAAGTCCTATAGTGTACAGAACATTACTACGTAAATGCAGAGGCTATATGAAGGGAAGGCGCATACACTTACCCTGGGAGGTCTGACAATAATCCAGCGGAGGCATGGTCGGATGTCAAGGCGTGAAACAGGTGTTAGAATAAATAATAACATCATGGTATTGTCAGAAGTCAGCCAGTTGCATAGCCGCAAAGGATATTGCAGAACAGCGTATAGACCAATACTATGCCGTGCACTAAACAATGAATATTTTATCCTTCAAAAATAAGTGGGGTTCACTAACATTATTATTGGAAAACAGAACATCAGAGAAAACTTTTCTAACAAACCGCCGTGTACCGAACGGTATGCAAGGTGGTGGGAGAGGACAAGTAGCCCACTAATGCCTACCTTCCTACTCAATTATGGATATTTTATTGAAAAATAGCCATCGGTTAATTATGCAAACGTGCTCGTTCCGCTAGATACCGGGCGTTAAAATCAAAGATGGCCCTCATCCTTTTTGAGATTAAATCATTTTATCTTGCCCCCGGAGGACAATTTTTTCTAAGAAAATCTGAATATAAAGTTGATAGATGCATTCTTGTTCCTGGCCCTTCTGATATACTGTGCGTCCTGTTGGGGTAAGGCATAAACTGGAAAGTCTTATTATATTTGATCAACTCGTTCAGCATTGCTTCAGCATTATCATACTGCACATTATCATCACCGGTACCATGTATGAATAACAAATTTCCTTTTAGATTTTTCGCATAATAAATTGGCGAGCCTTTTACATAATTGTCCATATTTTCCTGCGGCAACCCCATATATCTTTCCTCATAAATGTTGTCGTAAAATAAAAGATTGTCAACTGCAGAAATAGAGATTCCTGTTTTATAAATTTCAGGAAATTGAAACATCAGGCTCAATGTTGACGATCCACCACCACTCCAGCCCCATACTGCCACTCTTGCTGTGTCGAAATAAGGCTTTTCTAAAAGTTTTTTCGCAGCCATTGCCTGGTCATGAATGTTCAACCTGCCTATTTGCCCATAAATAGATTTACGCCATGGCGCTCCACGTAAAGAAGGTGTACCGCGGTTATCAACGGAAACCTGTATATATCCTTCTACACTCATATCTCCATTGAACAAGAAATTAAATTGCGAGCCATAAGTGTCATTCACTGTAGAGCCGCCCGGCTCACCGTATACATAAAACACAACAGGATATTTTTTTGTGCTGTCGAATCCTGCGGGTTTTACCATCCAGCCATCAAGTGTAATGTTGTCCTCTGTGGTAACTTTAAAATACTCAATATTAGAATTTTCATTCACCTTCATATTTTTGGCTATACTCTTTGCCGGATCTAATGGTTTGTGCGCCGGTAATGAAATCCACTCCCTTGCCGGAAGCGTTTTATAGTTTGAAAAGTTATGCATGGCATATCTCGCACCGGGCGAAATATTGTAATCGTGTGTACCTTTCATTTCTACAGGAGATAATAATTCCAATTCCCCTTTTCCATCCATCTTTACCCTGTATAAATAAAGTTGCGTTGCATTATTTGGCGAAGCCATGAAATAGACATAATTATTTTTGTTGTCTATGCATTTAATGTTATCAATATCGTAGTCACCTTTAGTGATCAGGGTTTCATTTTTGCCATCCCGATCTATCAGAAAAATATGCCTCCATCCATCTTTTTCTGTTACCCATAAAAAATTTTTTCCATTGTTGAGCCACTCCCAGCCGGTAGGGTCATCGTCATTCCAGCGGGATTTTATATCAATAAAAGCTTTATCATTTTCTGTATAAAAATTATTGGAAGCGCCGGTAGCTGCATTGCAATAAAAAAGCTTGCTTTCATTCTGCTTCCTGTTAAGCTGCTGCAGCACTAATTCATCTGAATTATCAGCCCATTCCATCCTCGGAATATAGTGTTGCTGAGGGTCTCCCGGAACATCCATCCATTTAACCTTGTCATCTGCAACGGTAATTATACCTATGCGTACGGGTGAGGGAGGCTGCCCCACTTTTGGATATTCTACAGGAATAATTTGAGAATAAACAGAATCGGTAGTATTCAACATATAATAGTCGCGAACCTTCGTTGCATCTACTTGCCAAAATGCAATTTTTTTACTATCAGGGCTCCAGCGAAAACCATCCCTGCACCCAAACTCCTCTTCATATACCCAATCGAAAGTGCCATTTATAAATTTGCGTGTACCGTCTGTCGTTAGTTGCGTTATTTTATGAGCATCCAGGTCTTCCGCATATAAATTATGCCCGCTTACATAAGCCGCCATCTTTCCATCAGGAGAAGTTTTTGCATACATCAATGATTGTGATGGTAAACCTTTACCAAGTTGAATTAATTGATTGGACGCAACATCCAACAGCCAATAATCCCCACGGGTATGGTAGCGCCAAACTTTAGCGGTATTTGTAAAAACAAGCAGCTTTTTATAATCGGGTGTAAAACTATATATGTCGAAAGATAATGGAACCTGGGATCCCTCGGGTATCAACTGTTCTTTTTTTATTATTACTGTTTCATTATTTGTAAGCACATCTGTTTTTACAATATCTCCCTGGTTTATTTTCAGGTAGGCCATGCCGTTAGGTGTCCAGTTAATTTCTTTAGCCCTGAACTGTGAGAATCCTACCACAGCAGTTAGAGAAAGAATTATGAGAAGAAATAATTTATTGGCTTTTAGCATCGTCAAATTTTTTTTGGCGGTAAATGTACACAAACCTCATTACCCGCTTAATACCATTTACATAATCGTTTCATAAATTTGACTATGGGCGAAAAAGAAAAATTACGTATAGATAAATACCTGTGGGCGATCAGGCTTTTTAAAACAAGAAGCCTTTCTGCAGAGGCCTGCAACAACGGAAAAGTGAAGTGTAATGGAATAAATGTGAAGGCTGCAAAACCTGTAAATATTGGTGAGCAATATGAAGTAAAAACCGATGCAAAGAAATGGCTTATACAGGTAACGGCCTTATTGCACACAAGGGTTCAATATGCAGAAGCAATAAAAAATTATATTGATCAAACACCCGAAGAAAGCATTGAGAAGGTGCATTCTACAGCGTTTGTTTTTAATACAGGAAAAAGAAAAAGCAAACAGGGGCGACCAACTAAAAAAGAAAAGCGGGATCTTGATGATTTTAAGTCTTTGTAAAGCCCTGCGAATTGAGTGCTGAAACTTTCACCATGTTACATTTAAATTTGCTAAATGAAGATTGACATCATCTCCGTAATTCCTCAATTGATGGAAAGTTTTTTTGCCCATTCAATATTAAAGCGGGCAAAAGAAAAAGGTTTGGTTGAAGTAAATATTTATAATCTTCGGGATTATACTAATTACAAACACGGCCAGGTAGATGATTATCAATTCGGTGGCGGTGCAGGATTGGTAATGATGGCAGAACCATTAGCAAATGCGATTGAATCTTTGCAAAAAGAAACGAACTACGATGAAATAATTTTTCTTACGCCGGACGGAGAAAAGTTTACACAAAAAGCTGCTAATGCATTGTCTTTAAAAAATAATTTATTGCTTATCTGCGGGCATTACAAAGGCATTGATCAGAGAGTGCGTGATCATTTTATAACAAAAGAAATTTCTATAGGAGATTATGTGTTAAGTGGCGGAGAGTTGGGCGCAGCCGTACTTACAGATGCAATTGGAAGACTATTGCCCGGCGTACTGAACGATGAAACATCAGCCCTTACTGATTCTTTCCAGGATGATTTGCTGGCGCCGCCCGTTTATACCAGGCCGGAAGAATTTCGTGGATGGAAAGTACCGGATATTCTATTGAGTGGCAACCATGCGAAGATTGAAACTTGGAGACACGACGAATCTATAAAAAGAACAAAAGAAAAAAGGCCGGATTTATCAGAAGAAGAATAAGTATCAGAAATTAATTTCAGTGTTTAAGAGAACAGATTTGATTTTACCAATGGCGTTTTCTTGCTCTTCATATTCACCTTCAACCAAATA
>JBBPZF010000481.1:0-2733 GCA_038199105.1 Chitinophagales bacterium
AAAAGAACGAAACTCCAGGCGATAAACCTGAATCTTTTAATTGCAGCCAAATCTCTGGTTCTATTTCTATAAAAGCATCTCTTTTTATACGTAAACAAAAGTATACTTTCTGCTCTGTGAGCCAGTTAGCCAGCTTTATCGAACAAAATTCCCGATCTCCTAAAACTACAGCTTTATAATTCTTGAAAATCGGCAATGTTTTTTTTAATACTGCTTCCTGCTCATCAAAATTACTCGAACCTAACTTGTCCAGCAATTCAAAATATATTGGGATAGACCTCTTATCCCAAACTACGCTGATCATTAACAAATTAATACATCCCCAATTAGTCCTGTCTATTACTAAATAAACAACTTGATTTAAAGGAAAATATATTTCTAGCCAACTTTTAATAATTGGGAACCATATCTCTTCAACATTCAATACTGCTCGGTTAAGGAAAAATAGGGACTAAAATAAAGAAGATTATGTTCTCGTGTTAATTACGAGAACAAGACCGGATAAAACCACATTCACACGAATAGGTCGTCCCATGAAGAACAGAGGAGTCAGTCGAATGATTAAAATATATCTAAAGCGTCAAATTTCTGCTTTTATGTAGATGCGTTAAAAATTCATTATATTAGCTGTAAGAGTGACAAATTATGAAAGATAGTTGTTGTCGTGGAATGCCATTGTTTCTGTGAGATCGTTTTTTACTCTTGAATTTTGAGCGCGTCTTTTTCACTACTCTCGGATTAGTTCTGCCTTGTGGGGGGGGGATTTCTAAGTCTAATATTTCCGCAATTAACCAGCTAAAATATATATTGAGATTAGTCGAATTATCTATGTTCTGTTGAAACTGGGGAATAGCACGTCGAATCACTCTTAAACTTCCAGTAAAACTTAACCGTAAAGGTGAAATTCCGGCTATTGTTGCACTTTGAAACATGGTTGCACGTATGCAATAATGCCCTAACAACCAACCATAAATTTCCTGGACTACTTCACGAGGATTTTTAGAGCGAATAGGAGTTTTCCGAGCATTAAGATGAACTTTTAATTCATCCAAAGTGTTCTCTGCCTCCCAACGCTGGTGATACTCAGTCGCTAGAAGCAATGCGGGAAAAGTCTTAATATCCATCAAATCTGTAATCAGACGATAAACTTTTTGTGTACCATTTTCTTCAACACTATATTCAATTACTCGGACGCTCATTCGGGTTGCGCCCTTCTTTTTGGACTTACCATCAGGCGCAATCCACGATAAATAAGAACCATCGTCAAAAACTTTAACAACCTCAAATTTTACATGGGCTGGGACACGACCTAAAAAATGGCATTTCTGATTGATTGCTGCATGAACCATCTTGAAGGAATGGAACCCTCTGTCCCACATTAATAACATCCCAGGAGCAACACTTCGTAGTAGTTTTAAAGCCCCTTTTCTTTCACCAATTCGATAGGGACTAATAAAAGCATCGGTAATTAAATGAGTACCTGCTTCTACCAAAAAAACTAATCTGGCTTTAGGAAATGCTGGATATGTCCCTTTGGGAGAACCAGGATAACCAAAAACTCTGGCATTTTCTTGAGTGTCAGTCACATCAAAAACTGTTCCGTCTATTGCCATTATCCTCAGCCCACCTAAAAAAGCACCTGGTGTTAAAAGTGTTGCTAACGGTTTGGCTACCATCTCAAACAAGCGAGTCATTACAGCAGACCCAGTTCGTTGTCGTGCTTCGCTGATTGATGAAGAAGTTGGTGCTTTTAAGCGGATCAATAAAGGTATTTGTAATGAACTTATACCCTGAATAAGATTTTTAAATACATCTACTATTGAGTCAGATGACCAAAAACTCATTGCAATTACTAAAACTACCACTATATGTGTGGGAAGCATTCGTTGTCGTCGTTCGGATGAACAAGTCAGTTGAATTGCCTGATCGATTGTTTGAGATCCAATTACTTGCTCTAACGCTCGAAATAATTGCCAACCTGGAACATGAGCAATCTCATTCTTAAAACAGAGCAGCTGCGTTAACATAGACAACTTTAGTTGTAAAATAATACTTACTCTACAGCTATTTGTTCTCGTGTTTAATCCGAGAACAAATTCCTTCTACCAGTAATGCCCACAAAACAAGACGACATCATCAATAGAGCCGAACTTTTGCAACAGGCGATCGCCACTTTACAATTACAAATCCAACAAATCAAGGCTTCGGGCGAAGTGGCACCACCAGGCTGCTGTGTTTTACGCTATCAAGCACATAGTCCTAGTGGAACTTATTGGTACTATAAGTTACATGCAACAGAACCGATCTTTCCCACAAGACTTCCAGATAAATTGAGCAAATATAAGCATTTGGGCAAAGCTGGCAGCCCTGCTCATATTGATGCTGTCATGCAAGTGGCTCGCAGAACTCAAATTCAGTCTCTACAGTCATATATCGATTCTCTGAGACAAAGCTGGGCAGATTTGTACCAAGGCCTTCTAGAAAAAAAGTAAGTTCTGGAAAATCCGCTTCATTCTCGTATTCAACACGCGAATATAATTTCCCTGTTTTTACCCTCTATTTTCCTTAACCGAGCAGTATTGCATTAGTATGGGCATTGTTGTAGTTGAAATCAGCGATCGCAAACGCGCTGAACAGATGTTAGAACTGCAAGCAGTAATCACCCGCAACATGGCAGAGGGAATTTGCCTAGTTCATGCCACAGATAGCGTGTTTGTCTACGCCAATCCTAAA